>JACRBV010000091.1 GCA_016213065.1 Deltaproteobacteria bacterium | reverse complement strand
TCCGCCGGCTTTGCCGGTGGAGGGGGCGACGCAAGCCCCTACAAATAGACTCGGCACCGCAGTTTACCCACAATTTCAAACTGCTTTGCAAACAGGGGAAATTAGAATTACCGGAAAATCGGACGCAGTGGCTTATGGATTTAATGCCCCACTATCTTGGAGCACGTTACCCCGAAGATATTTTGAAACTCAAAAAACGATATACGCAGACTTTCTGTGAAAAATTGTTTCAGGAAACAAGGGAATTTTTTCAATGGCTAAAATCAGTTTATCTCAAATAAAAGCAGTTGTTCGGCATTATGTTGATGAGCTGAAAAAAAAATGGCGTCATTACCGAACAAGTAATTCTTTATGGCTCTTATGCCAAAGGGACGGCCAGAGCTTTTAGCGATGTTGATCTTGTGGTTATTTCCAGCGATCTTGCAAAATGGGCTCCCATCGAACGCCTGCAAATGCTTTCCAGAGCAACAATAAATGTTGATGCACCTTTGGAAGTCCTTGGTTATACACCCGAAGAAATCGCGGCAAATGGAGACGATAGCATTTTCTGGGAAGAAATCAGCAAAACCGGCAAGGAAATTTATAAAAAAGCGGCTTAAGATGTAGGTGACCACCCTATAGTGCATGGCACTATGTGGTAGTTCATAAGGACGCTTGCAGACTGTTTTATGGATGTCGAACGCAAATTTTCTGTATTTGAATGGTGACCCCTAACATATCTGGAATATCGGGAGGACCATTAAACGCTGAAGCGAAGGAGTCACCCCAGCCAACACGCACATATCTTTTTGTTCCATCTTCATTTTTTATCCATCCCTGTCTTTCGTATCGCTTCCCTACTTCTTCTATTGCAGTATCCCCTGGTTGGCACTCTAGAGGATGCCAGTTGCTAGAGGTAATAAAACACTGTGGAATAGTATATGTTTTACACGACCCCGTGAAATCTCTTGTTACAAAATAAATATTATCTGTGAGACAACCGGCACCTTGACAGCTGGCTGGACCCGCGGGACCGATGGCACCCGTATCACCTTTAGGTCCCTTGGGGCCGGCAGGACCAACAGCGCCCATGGCACCCGCATCACCCTTGTCACCTTTTAGACCCGCCGGACCTTGTGGACCGGCAGGGCCCGCCGGACCGGGTTTTTTCGCGGCCTCCATCAAAGTTTGTATGTTGGGACATTTTGAAATATCTGAACAGACATTTCCTTTCTGTGGAAATATTTGTGCTAAGACACTGTCGCTCATCACCAATCCCACCATTAGGATCAGCGAGAGGAATAAAATTTTTTTCATGGCACCTCCTGATAAAACTTCCAAGCAGGTAATGTGCAAGCGTAATGCCAAAGTCCAAAAATCAAAAAAAATGTCCCAACATACATAACCTCTTGAAAAAACTGGATTCTAGTTCTCGCCGGAATGACAAATGCCGGATTTTAGAAATGCCCAAAGGGTGTTTCTTAACCCTTTTTATCATTTTGGAAGGCGGAATTTTGACGCCCTACTCCATGACCCCGGCAACGGCACCGTTACGGGTGAATTTGCGTTTGATAATCAGGTAGGCTTGATGCGCTTCGGCACAACCCAGAAGTTTTGCCACGCAGAAGAAAACCACAATGCCCAGAAATAAAGAGAGGAACAATTCCAACCCTTGAAACCAGATTGAAATTTTTGCAGACAGCCACCAACCCTGTTTTTGCGGCAACCAGAGAACAATTCCCATGGCAAGCGAAGCCGTACAAACTTGCAACCAAAGCCGTCCCATCTTTTTAAATTCCAGTCGTCCCAATTTCCAGCGCAGATAGGTAACCAGTCCCACCGCATTCACAAAAGAAGAAACGCTTAAGGCGAGGGCCAAACCGTTATGGGCAAGGGGCTTCACCCACCACCATGCAAGTCCCAAATTGGTGGCAACGGCAAGCGTTGCAAACAAAACCGGACGCTTCGAATCTTTGAGCGAATAAAAAGCAGGAACAATAATGCGCACCAATCCCAAAAATGGAAGTCCCAATGAAAAACAAACCATCGCTTCAGCGGTGGCTTTTGCCGCGAAAGGATCAAACTCCCCCCTCTGCAACAAGATGCGGATGATCGGATGAGACAAAAGGATAAGCCCCACCATCGCCGGAATCGTGATGAGGAAATTAAGGCGCATGCCGTAATTGAGTGTATCTTTAAATTTTTCCCAATCTTTTTCCGCCGCGAATTCGGAAAGAGTTGGCTGAATGGCCGTAGCCAGCGCAATCGCGAAAACTCCCATGGGAAATTCAAAGAGACGGCTGGCATACCATAAATAAGAGACAGCGCCGGTCGGCAGATAGGAAGAAAAAAGCCGCATTACAATCACATTGACCTGATAAACGGCCGCGCCATAAGCGGCTGGAAGCATCAAACCCAGCAGTGCTTTCAACTCGGGATGAACTTGAAAATTGATTTTCGGAAAAAAACCCAATCGTCTTAATTCCGGAACCTGAATGAGAAGCTGAAAAAAACCTCCGACCAGAATACCAACCGCCAAGCCCACTGCAGGGGGATTGAACCACGGAGAAATCATGGCCCCACCAATCAATCCAAGATTAAGACAAATGGGAGCCGCCGCAGATGATCCAAAATGTTTGAGGCTGTTTAAAACGCCCATCACCAACGCACTCAAACTGACAAAAATAATATAAGGAAAGCAGAGCCGTGTTAGATAAATGGCCAAGGCAAATTTCTCGGGCGATTCCTCAAACCCCGCGGCCATCAACTTCAGGATGGTTGGAGAAAAAGTGATGCCCGCTACGGTAATAAAAACGAGTATAACCGAGAGATAGGAGAAAGCCTGATCCGAAAGTATTTTTGCCTCTTCGCGTGATTTTTTGAGTTCCTGCGTAAAAATGGGAATAAAAGAGATGGTGAGCGCGCCCTCCGCCACAAACCGACGCAAAAGGTTGGGAATGGTAAAAGACATGTAGAAAGCATCTGCGGCGGCGGAGGCCCCAAAAAAATAGGCCACCACCGAATCCCGAAGAAGCCCGGTAATACGGCTCAGAAAGGTTAAAAAACCAATCAACCCTGCCCTTTTTGTGACATTTGCCTTCTCAGACATTGCTTGACACTTTGAAACAAAGTCGCTAAGTCGGCAAGCCTATAAGTATTCAAGATGGACTTAAACGTTTAAATAAACACGGTGAGGACTTAATATGGCTGAGGCCGCAAAAGCAAAAAAGAAAAAAACAGGTTCGAAAATTTCCGCCCGCAAAAGAGCGCGGCAAAATCTCAAACACTACGCGCGCAACAAAACCCTTTTAAGCAAAATGCGAAATTGCATCAAGACGCTTAAAGCAAGCCTCGCCTCCAAAAATAAAACAGAAGCAGAAAAGGCACTAAAAGCGGCTCTTCCGGTAATTGCCAGCATGGCGACCAAAGGAATTCTGCACAAAAACGCCGCCGCCCGCTACACCTCCCGCCTCACAAAGCAATTTAATTCGCTTTAATGTTAAAAAAGCTGTCAGCTGTCAGCGATCAGCCTGTGAGATGATTGGATTTTAAAAGCCTATGCATTTGAATCCCGTTCTGTCATTCCGGCGGAGCCTGTCCCTGCAGGCAGTAAGCAGGGAGCCGGAATCCAGGCGTCGTCCCGACGAAAGTCGGGAACCAGCAACAAATACTGGATCCCCGCTTTCGCGGGGATGACAAAAGAGGGCAAAGGTTTTCTTACAGGACTCAAGTGCATATGCATTTGGATTTTAAAAGCTGAGTGCTGAAAGCTGATAGCTGATCGCTTTTTTCAGTTCAGCGACAAAGTTCCCAAATTAATTTTTCTAGGATAATTTGCCTTGGGTTTCGGCTCGATTTTAGAGAGCGATCGCAGGCAAAAAGAGTTGCGAAACATTTTTTCCATCCCTCTTTTTTGAAATGTTTCGATTGAACCGCGTAATCTTTTGCAAAAAAAGGATGCACTTTAAGATCTCTCGCAAAATTGGGACCGACATTTCCCCCCGATTTTTCAAGAATCTCCTGTGCTCTGGCCAGCAGACGAAAATGACGAACGATCAGCGCGAAAGCCTTGATTGGTTCTTCTCCCTGATCCAAAAGACGGTCGAGTAATTGAAGGGCTTGCGGGATATTTTTCGCGCCAATCGCATTCGTTAAATCAAAAACACTGCGTTGCGCGGTGTTGGCCACCACTTTTTCCACATCCTGAAGCTCCACGAGTTTTCTCTCGCCAATATAAAGGAGCAATTTTTCAACCGCCTGATTTAAAACGCCAAGATCCGTCCCCACGCATTCAGCCAAGTAGCGCGCCGCTTCTTGAGAAATATGAAGATTGGCGTTTCGCATTTCCATGTTGATCCATGCGGCGACTTGGCGCGGGTAGAGTTTTTTGCATTCAACGATTGTGACGGCATTCCCAATATTTTTGAGCGTTGCCTCTCCCAACGACTCCGCCAAAATAAAAAGTGAGGATTTCTGCGGCGGCTTTTGAAAATATTCCTTGATGGTTTCCCAATCCTTTTTCTTCCATTCATTCCCCTCCTCCACAATCACGACGCGCCATGAACTCAAGAGCGCTGTGGTATTAAGGCAGTCGAGAATTTTTCCCAAAGGGGTTTGACCGGCCTGAAAACGGTCGGCGGAAGGTCCCGCTTCCGCAAAAAGAGAGCAGAGCGAACGTGAGTGGGAGGCTCCAACGG
>JACRBV010000090.1 GCA_016213065.1 Deltaproteobacteria bacterium | reverse complement strand
CCCTGCCTTCGCAGGGATGACAGTTTTCGGATGTACTCATTAAAGTTTTGAAAACTCCTCCAAGAGTTGCTTTTGTTTTTTGGATAATTTTTTGGGTGTTTTCACGATGATTTTTATAACTTGGTCGGCCCGTTTACCGCCGTGCACATTTGGAAATCCCATTTTCTTAAGACGTATTTCTTCACCGCTGTCAATTCCTTCGGGAAGATCAACGTGCTGATGCCCTTCCAGCGTGGGCACGGAAATGCGCATCCCCAACGCCGCCTGAGTTACGCTAACCGGAATCGCGCAATGAATCTCATCCCCTTTGCGTTCAAACAATTCGTGATGCTCCACACGCACATGCACGTACAAATCCCCGGCGGGCCCACCGCTCACACCGGCATTTCCCTCGCCGCGCAGAACAAGACTCATTCCATCTTCCACGCCCGGCGGCACTTTCACGGTCAGATTTTTTTTCGCACGCACGCGCCCTTGACCGCGGCATTCATCACACGGATCTGAAATAATTTCACCTTCTCCCCTGCAACGCGAGCAAGTTGTTTGAATCATGAAAAATCCCTGCTGATGGGCCATCTGACCCGTACCGCCGCAAGCAACGCATGCTTGAGTTTTTCCCGATTTGGAACCTTTTCCGGAACACGCGTCACACACGGCTTCTTTATGGAGCGTCACTTCTTTTTTGACACCGTTTAAAACTTCCTGAAAGGCAATCGTGACGGAAGTTTCACAATCGCTCCCTTTTCGAGCACGGCTTCTGCCGGACCCACCCCGTCTCGCGCCAAAACCGCCGAAACCGGCGCCGAAAAAATCTTCAAAAATATCGCCGAAGGAGGAAAAGATATCGTTCATGTTGCTGAAGCCATGGTGAAAACCTTGTCTGTCAAGGCCTCCATGACCGAACTGATCATAAATTTGGCGTTTCTGAGAATCGCTCAGAACTTCGTAAGCTTCGGAAGCTTCTTTGAATTTTTCTTCGGCTTGTGGATCATGCTGATTGCGGTCGGGATGAAATTCCATCGCCTTCTGGCGATAAGCTTTTTTGATCTCCCCCAATTCTGCATTTTTGGAAATCCCCAATATTTCGTAGTAATCCCGTTTGGTCATGAAGTATTATTTCCCCTTTAATTCTTTACTCTGTCTTGTTTGAATTTTTTCAATATCTTCTGCTATAGGTAAGTTTTCAGGCATTGTGCCTCCCAGTTCTCTGATTGTCTGTCGAACTTTTGAGCCAACCTCTTTATGCGTTTGATTGGCTTTTCCCTTACCAATAATTTTTTCCCTTCGAATTTTTTTCTCTGTCTGAGTTGCACGAAAAAGATTAGCCGCCAGCTCGTTTTGCCGTTTCAGCAAGCCTCAAATTGTGGGTCTTCATTTCATCCCGCAAGAGCAACCTACGCTCTGCTTCAATCGTCTGGTCGGAAAGTTCCTGACGACGGGTTTGCACTGCAAAGTAGGTCTGCCCCAAAGCAACAGTTTCTTTCGATGGGTCTGCATTCTGGATGACCAGATAACAAGCGTATCGCGACATCAAAACAGTTTTGATCTCTCGCCGACCACCTTTGCCAATTTCGATCATTTCGGTGATATCAACGAAATGATCCTCAATACGCTGGCCGCTGTTAAAACAGGCCAGACGAGCCTTTTGCACAACCTGCTCGAAATTACGGTAATCGGTATATCCCAGCACTTGGGAAAAATCACGGCTGGACCAATATTCATTGCTGGTCTCATTGATGTGACGAATACGTTCAAAGGGAGAGATATTGCCTGAAGTTTTTTCAATTTCATGGGTCATGAGCGGACCTAAATTGTGTTTTTTTCAAGAGAAGTCAAGAAGAACCGAATGGAAAAATAATATTCCTATGACATTGACTTTTTTGGTTTAGGGCTCATATAAGCGTCGCACTGTGTAAAACGCAGATTTATAAGGAGACTAATTTTATGGCAAAGATGATTGGAATTGATTTGGGCACCACCAATTCTGTGGTCGCGGTCATGGAGGGTGGCGAACCGAAGGTTATTCATAATGAAGAGGGTTCCAGAATCACCCCTTCCGTGGTTGCGTATCAAAATGATGGTCAAATTTTGGTTGGGCAACCGGCCAAACGTCAGGCCATCACCAACCCTGAAAAAACGGTTTATTCGATCAAACGTTTTATGGGACGCAAATTCAACGAAGTCCCCGAAGAAATCCGAATCGTTCCCTATAAAATCGTTAGAGCTTCCAACAATGATGCCGAAGTGGAAATCAACGGAAAAGAACTTTCCCCTCCCGAAATTTCAGCGAAGATTTTGACAAAACTGAAAAAAGCCGCCGAAGATTATCTGGGCGAACCGGTCAAAGAAGCCGTCATTACGGTCCCGGCCTATTTCAATGACAGTCAACGTCAAGCAACCAAAGATGCCGGGAAAATTGCGGGTCTTGAAGTGAAACGCATCATTAACGAACCCACCGCGGCCGCATTGGCCTACGGGATGGATAAAAAGAAAGAACACAAAATCGCTGTTTTCGATTTCGGCGGCGGTACTTTTGATATTTCCGTTCTGGATGTCGGTGAAAATATTGTCGAAGTGATTTCTACCAACGGGGATACGCACCTTGGCGGAGACAACATCGATCAAAAGATCATGGAACATCTCATCGCCGAATTCAAAAAAGATACAGGGCTGGATGTCAGCAAAGACAAGATGGTATTGCAACGCCTCCGTGAAGCGGCGGAAAAAGCAAAGATTGAACTCTCCGCCACACTGGAAACGGAAATCAATCTCCCCTTCCTGACCGCAGATCAAACAGGTCCGAAACATTTGACGATAAAACTGAGCAGGGCAAAATTTGAAGCGCTGGTGGGAGATATTCTCGACAAAACGCTGGAGCCCTGCAAAAAAGCTTTGGCCGATGCCAACATGAAACCCGCGGAGGTTTCCGAAGTGGTGCTGGTTGGCGGTTCGACCCGTATTCCAAAAATTCAGGAGATGGTGAAAAACTTTTTTGGCAAAGATCCGCACAAGGGTGTCAATCCTGATGAAGTCGTGGCGGTTGGTGCCGCTATTCAGGCCGGTGTCTTGCAGGGCGAAGTTAAAGATATGCTCTTGCTTGACGTCACTCCCCTCTCTTTGGGAATCGAAACTTTGGGCGGCGTGATGACCAAACTCATTGAGCGAAACACAACCATCCCAACCCGCAAGAGTCAGGTGTTTTCAACAGCGGCCGACAGCCAGACAAGTGTTGAGATTAATGTTCTGCAGGGAGAACGTGAAATGGCCTCCGGCAACAGAACTCTGGGCAAATTTATTTTGGACGGAATTCCTCCCGCACCGCGCGGCATTCCGCAAGTGGAAGTGACTTTTGATATCGATGCCAACGGCATTGTACACGTTGCCGCGAAAGACAAAGCCACCAACAAGGAACAGCGCATCCGCATTGAATCTTCCAGCGGTCTTTCCAAAGACGAAATCAACAATCTGGTAAAAGACGCGCAGGCCCACGAAGCGGAAGATAAAAAACGCAGAAGCGAAATTGAAACGCGCAATCAAGCCGACGCACTCGTCTACACAACAGAAAAAACATTGAAGGAAAATAAAGACAAACTCCCGGCCGAGGAAGTAGCCAAAGTCGAAGAGGCCCTTGCCGCCTGCAAGAAAGTTCTCGAGAAGAAAGACGCGGATACGGAAAAAATCAAATCCGCCACGGAAACTTTGACCCAAGCCTCCCACAAAATTGCCGAGATCATGTACAAACAAGCTACCGCCGCACAAGGCCCCCCACCGGGAGCCACAGGAGGCACCCCAGAGGGCGATGGTGCAGAAGCCGCCAAGAAAAAAGACGAGAAGGTGGTGGATGCAGAGTTTGAAGAAAATCCGAAGCCCTAGTACGATGACAGATTGAAAATGATCCCTTGGAAACCGTGTCGGAGGCGATTTTAACAGCCGGGATATAATCAATAAAATCGCCGAGACTCGAGCGAATTTTTTGGGACGACCCAAAAAATATCGCGTGTTTCCAAGGGATCATTTTCAATCTGTCACAACCCTAAGAACTTCGGACAAGAGCGGCATTTAAGGTTTCCACAACAAGACGCAAAAGTTCAGCGATATTTTTAGCGTTGAGAAAAGCCTGCCAGACTTCAAAATGAGCTTCCTTGCGGTGGACATCCAACTGCCAGTGGGTTTCCGGAATCGAAATAATCTTTTCGCACAAATAAGGCTGAAAAACAGATCCTGCCAGTTCTTCATCGTCGGCTAAGAGTAGAAATTGTTCGTCGAATTTTTTGACCGACGTATGCACTAGTTTCAAACCGGCAATCGGTTTCAGACTTGTTTTACGCCGCTCGTTTTGTAAAAAAATGCGCCCCTTGAAACGCTTCGGCAGTTCTATGGTGGTCAAAAAACGAAATCCCTCTTCCTTGTTTCTCTTTTCTTTTTTAACGCCCCCCTCCACAATCAATTGAAAACCAAAATAATCCCCCGCCGCTGTTGGTATCGGAAATTTCTGAAAAACGGCTTCTTTCAAAGGCAGGTACTCGGCAATGTGATGGAGTGTTTCCAAAAGGGCGCGTTTTTTTGCGGGGCTTAAAAATAATATCATTCTTTTTCCTCACATCCTGCGACGACCAAAGTGATTTCTCCTTTGGGCGGTTTCTTTTCTAAGTGGGTGATCAATTCAGGCAAAGTTCCTCGCCAAAATTCTTCGTAAAGTTTTGTCAATTCACGTCCCATGCACACTTGTCTCTCCCCAAAAGTCAGCGCCAATTCCTGAAGTTGCTTTTGCGCTTTCCATGGAGACAAATAAAGAATCAATGTGTGCTGTAAAACAGAGAGCGCCTCCAGATATTTTTTGCGCTTCCCGGGTTTTTCAGGAAGAAAACCCACAAAGAAAAAATGATCCGTGGGCAATCCGGCGGCTTGCAGAGCGGTGATCGCGGCCGAGGCTCCGGGAATTGGAACTACAGCAATTCCCTCTTGAATAGCGGCACGTACCAAACGAAAACCCGGATCGGAAATACCCGGAGTGCCCGCGTCACTCACGAGCGCAACGTTCGTTCCATTTTTTAATTTATTCAAAATCGGTTTTAGTTTGGATTCTTCTTGATGCTCAAAAAAACTCTCCAATGGTGTGTGGATATCAAAGTGTTGCAAGAGTTTGCGCGTATGTCTTGTATCTTCAGCAACAACGAGATCCACCTCTTTGAGAATACGCAATGCGCGAAGCGTGATATCCTCGAGATTTCCAATGGGCGTTGCAACAATGTAGAGAGTCATAATTTGAAAAAATCAAAAATCAAAGATTAAAAATCAAAAACACATATTAAAATGAAAAAATTTTTATTTTTAGTCTGTATTTTTGATTTTTGATTTTTAATCTTTGATTTTTCTTCACCGGTATCCCCACGCAATGGGGAAACGTCTCCCGATGCCGAACGCCTTGGAGGTAATTTTGATGCCGGGCGGAGCTTGGCGCCGTTTGTATTCATTGTGATCAACCCGCCACACCACATCCGTTACCACTTTTTTGGAAAAACCTTTTGCCACAATTTCTTTCAGACTCAAATGATCCTCGATGTAGGCTTTTAAAATGGCATCCAAAATATCGTAGGGAGGAAGTGAATCTTCATCTTTCTGATTCGGACGAAGTTCCGCGGAAGGAGGTTTATTGAAAACCGCATCGGGAATAATTTTCTTTTTCCGATTGATAAAATGGGCCAATTCATAAACGGAAGTTTTGGGAACATCCGAGAGAAGTGCCAACCCTCCTGCCAAATCCCCATAGAGCGTGCAATAGCCGCAAGCCAACTCCGATTTATTTCCGGTCGATAATACCAACGCCCCGTTTTTGTTTGAAAACACCATCAAAATGGTGCCACGAATTCTGGCCTGAATATTTTCCGCAACCAGAGACACCCCTTTACGCAAATCCACTTTGGCGGCTTTCAAAAAACTCGAATAAATATCCTCGATCGGCACAACTTCGTAATAAATCCCCAAACGTTTGGACAATGCTTTGGCATCGTCCAAACTTCCTTTACTGGAATAGGGAGAAGGAAGCGAAAATCCAAAAACATTTTTAGGCCCGAAAGCTTCGGCCGCAAAGGCGGCTACCACGGAGGAATCAATTCCTCCCGACAAACCAATCACCGCTTTGGAGAAACAGCATTTGCTGGCATAATCTTTCAGTCCAAGCAGGAGCGCTTGATGAATCTCTTCCACATCGGGAATTCCGGAAAGTATTTCAACCGGTTTTAATTTATCCAGATCAACAAGAGACATTTCTTCCTGAAAATGTTTTCCCTCGAAAACAATTTCTCCCTTGGCGTTGGAAACAAGACTTTGGCCGTCGAAAACAAGTTCGTCATTTCCGCCAACCAAGTTGCAATAAATCACGGGCAGATGGTTTCTGCGCGCCACATCGGCAATGAGTTCCCGCCTCACTTCCCTTTTTCCAAGACTAAAGGGAGAAGCGGAGATATTCACAAGCAGTTTTGCCCCTTCGTTTTTCAAATGTTCTGTTGGATCAATGGTGTAATTACGACGCCCGCCAAAATCAAAAGCGGACCAGATATCTTCGCAAACGGTCAAGCCGATGGTCATTCCTTTAAATAACGCAATTTGATGACCTGTCGCCGGATCAAAATGTCTTGCTTCATCAAAAACATCATAGGTGGGCAAAAGTGTTTTCGGCTGGATCGTCTGAATTTTCCCGGAATGCGCAAGACAAGCGACATTCAATAAACCACAACCCGTTTTTGATTTGTTTTTGGCGACAAAACCAAAAATAGCGCCCAAATCTTTGGTTGTTCGTTTGGCAATACGCTCCGCACAGGCAAGATTGGCGTCAATCAAATACGGCCTATCGAGAAGATCGCGCGGCGGATATCCAAACGTAGTCATCTCCGGGAAAATAGCCAAACTGGCACCTTTGGCCTTGGCCCACGCCAATCCCCGCGCCACCTTTTCTTCATTTCCCGTGAAATCCGCAACCGTCGTGTTGATTTGGCAAATGGCAATTTTCATTTTGGAAAATCAGAAAACAGAAGTCAGGAAACAGACGTCAGAAAATCCAAAGCCGCTCTGTTTTCTGTTTTCTGTCCTCTGTCCTCTGTCTTCTGTCTTCTGTCTTCTGTCTTCTGTCTTCTGTCTTCTGTCTTCTGTCTTCTGTCTTCTGTCTTCTGTCT
>JACRBV010000089.1 GCA_016213065.1 Deltaproteobacteria bacterium | reverse complement strand
GCATTAGCGTTCCAGAGATGGTCGTTGCCTCGAAGTTTTGGGGACCTACAATCCGAAACTTCCCGAAAAAAAATTCACCGTCAAAAAAGAGCGGGTCGAGTTCTGGCTGAATCAGGGGGCATTGCCCACAAGAATTGTTTATCAATTATTGAAAAGAGAATGCGGCATTTCACCAAAGCGCGTTGCTTGAGGGGGGGACTATGGGAGACAGCAGTATCAAGTCGTTGATCGAAACCATCGCCAAGGCGCTGGTTGACAAACCGGAATTGGTGGAAGTAACCGAAGTGGAAGGGGAACAGACTACCGTCATCGAACTTAAAGTGGCCAAAGAAGATTTGGGTAAAGTCATTGGCAAAGAAGGTCGGACTGCCAGATCGTTAAGAACCATTTTAAGCGCCGCTTCAACAAAACTACGCCAACGCTCTGTTTTAGAGATTATTGAGTAATTGGCCGTGTATTTTGAAATTCTGACGATTTTTCCTAAATTTTACGAATCTTGTCTCAAGGTTTCGTTATTAGGTAAAGCTATAACCTCCTGTAAAATCAAAGTAAATCTGCACAATTTTCGCGATTACGCCACCGATAAATATCATCGTGTTGATGACATTCCTTATGGTGGAGGTGCAGGGATGGTTTTAAAACCAGAGCCTTTGGTGAGAGCCCTTGATGCCATTCCAAAAGAAAAAAAATCGCGTACTGTTTTGTTAACCCCGCGCGGTAAATTATTTAATCAACAGATGGCAGAGGATTGGTCGCAGTTAGAGCAACTCATTTTAATTTGTGGCCGGTATGAAGGGGTTGATGAAAGGGTTGTTGACTTGAGAGTGGATGAAGAAGTTTCCATTGGTGATTATGTTTTGAATGGTGGAGAGGTCGCGTCTGCCGTTGTTTTGGAAACAGTCGTACGGCTTTTGCCCGGTGTTTTGGGGAATGAAGTTTCCATTTTTCAGGAATCGTTTCAACAGGGACTTCTGGAATATCCGCAATACACACGCCCTCCCGAATTTGAAGGTTTAAAGGTGCCGGATGTTCTTCTATCAGGACATCATAAGGAAATTGAATCATGGCGGCGTAAAGAGGCGATCCGCATCACCCGTGAAAGGCGTCCTGATTTACTAAAAAAGGAAATAAAAGTTGCAAAAAAGACTAAACTGGCTAATAGTCCGCCCACTAAAAAATGAGAGTATATCTTGTGAATCGTTTTATGGGCCTGTCATTCTGAGCGAAGCGAAGAATCCATTTTTTTATCAAGTAGATCCTTCACGGAGTTTACCCTGAGCGCGAGCAGATTCTTCGCTCCGCTCAGAATGACAATAATGGCGAAGGGTTCAGGATGACACCATTTAATGAGATACTCTCGAGGAGTTTTTATGAATTTAATCCAAAAAATAGAAGAAGCTTATTGCAAAAAGGGGATTCCCGATTTCCGTCCCGGAGACACGGTTCGCATTTTCGTCAAAATTAAAGAAGGGGAGAAGGAACGTTTGCAGGCCTTTGAAGGTGTTGTGTTGCGCTCCAGAGGAGCTGGTTCTGCCGCCTCGTTTACCGTGCGAAAAATTTCTTACGGAGTGGGTGTGGAACGCATTTTCCCCCTGCATTCTCCCATCATCGATCACATAGAAATCATCCAAAAAGGAAAAGTCAGAAGATCACGCCTTTATTATTTGAGAAAATTATCCGGACGTAAGGCTCGTATTGAAGGGGAGGAGCGCTTTGTCACAGAAAAAGCGGAGCCCAAGGAGCCGCAACCTTCTTAAAGGTACATCCAACAATGTCATCCCCGCGAAGGCGGGGATCCAGACGTCGTCCCGACGAAAGTCGGGAACCAGTAATGAAACACTGGATTCCCGCTTTCGCGGGAATGACAAATCAGAAGTTTTTAAAAACCTTCTTGAATTTGAAGTGCAAGTAAAATCTCAAGGATACCCCAAAATCGCCGGTGTTGATGAGGCTGGGAGAGGTTGTCTTGCCGGTCCCGTTATCGCCGCCTGTGTGATTTTACCTTGGGAAGAAGAGACCTTTTCCGGTGTCAATGATTCCAAACAATTAACCCCCAATCAGAGAGATTATTTTTATGATTTGATCCTTGAAAAAGCAATCGGAGTTGGTGTCGGCTTGGTGGAGGCGAATGAAATTGACCGGATCAATATTCTTAGGGCCTCTCTCAAAGCGATGACAACAGCGGTTCAATCCTGTTCCATCAATCCTGATTTTGTGTTGGTAGATGGGCGTGAAAAAATTTCAGTTTCGATTCCTCAAAAACCAATTATCAAAGGAGATTGTCTGAGTCTTTCCATCGCCGCCGCTTCTATTGTAGCCAAGGTGACAAGGGATCGTTTGATGATTCGTTTGGGAGAAAAATTTCCACAATTTGGTTTCGCGAAACATAAGGGATATGCAACGAAACAACATTATAAAGAAATTAAAAACAATGGCCCAACATGCCTCCACAGGCTGACTTTCAGGGGTGTAGTCCATGGTCTATAGTCCATAGTCTATGGTCCGTTCCCAAAAAACAGCTTTACACCATTGAATTTCTCATGCTAGGGTCCCCACCCATGTCACTGAATACAGAAAAAAAGCAGGCAATTATTGGCAAATTTGAACGGCATACCGGGGATACCGGTTCACCGGAAGTCCAAGTAGCTATTCTTTCCCAGCGCATTGAAGAATTAAATAAACATTTCGCATCCCACAAAAAAGATCATGCCAGCAGGCACGGCCTGTTGAAAATGGTTGGATTACGGCGCAAACTTTTGAATTATCTTAAGTTGTCCGATGTGGAGCGTTATAAAAAAGTCATCGAGGATTTGGGTTTAAGAAAATAAAGGCTAGAAAGAGCTCTGATAATTGATAAAAATCGAGGTGTCCTTTGTTACACCTCTGTTGTTACTAGTTATCAGCACTCTTTAATTCAAAACCCTCTTCAACTCAAATTCCTCGAAATAAAATCAGGAGGTGCCTCATGGACCATTCAGTAAAAGCAGAATTTGGTGGCAGAACCTTAACCCTCTCAACCGGAGAATTGGCAAAACAGGCCGGTGGATCCGTTGTTGTTCGATATGGAGACACCATCGTTTTGGTCACCGCAACCGTTTCAGAAACACCAAAAGAAAATGTCGATTTCCTTCCGCTAACCGTTGATTATGTCGAAAAAACATTTGCGGCCGGAAAAATCCCGGGTGGATTTTTTAAGAGAGAGGGAAGACCCTCTGAAATGGCAACTCTCACTTCCCGTTTTATCGACCGTCCCATCCGTCCTTTATTTCCCGAAAATTATCACAATGAAACGCAGGTCATTGCAACAGTGCTTTCCGCAGATTTGGACAATGAACCTGACATCTTGGCAATGATTGGCGCCTCTTCCGCTCTGATGTTGTCGTCAGCGCCTTTCCTCGGACCCATCGCGGGAATTTGCGTGGGACGTGTGGAGGGAAAATTTGTTGTGAACCCAACCCCCAGACAAATGGAAGAATCAGATCTGGATATCATCGTT
>JACRBV010000088.1 GCA_016213065.1 Deltaproteobacteria bacterium | reverse complement strand
GTACCATCCATTTTCTCTGAGAATCGCGATGAAATTTGCGTAGCGTTTATCCAAGGCTCTGACTAAACGGACAAGTCCTTCGGGTAAGTCCTCTTTTTGATGATCGGTTGCGAGTTCCTCTTTTCTTTCGCGCTCGCGAATATTTCCCAGCATCATTTCAACTGGACCATGTAGCAAAATCATCAGATCAGGCCGGGGGAGTGTTTCAAAATCTTTTTTCAGACGTTCTTCAATATTTTGCAAACCTTGTGTGTTTAAAAAAGGAACTTCCATATCTTTATGAAGGGCTTCGCAAAAAACATAACGGTCCGCCAGAGGAGAGCCATCAATGCAGGTGGAGCCCTTCAGGTGCGAGACCGCTTGCAACTGCATTTTGCGCAGATCCAGATAGGCGTGTTGGATATCAAGCGCCGCTTTCTCCAGCGCTTTTTTGTGATGCATCCATTGCGGACTTTCGACAGACTCCACCTTGTGCGCTTCGACAAAATTATTGATGGCGCCGTAATACATCCCCAACGTTCTTTTTGCCGAATTTTTTGAAGTATTCAAAAGAGAGAGAATGCCTTCATTACCCACAATGTGATCTTCAAACCCTTCGTCGGGAAGTTCAAAAAGGGCGTTCATCCCGCCATTGAACGCCAGATATTTGACAAGACTGGATTTGCCGGTGCCGATATTGCCGACGCAGGCGATGAGAAATTGATTTTGGGAAAAATGCTGTATGAGGCGCCGCTCAACGGAAGTGAGCCTGCTGGGGATTTGATGTCTCAAAATGGTTTCATCTGCGACGACATCAACAACTTCCCCCTGTTTTTTCATAAGATGTTTCTCCGGGCGGCCACCATGCGACGAACTTTTTCACGAATTGTGGCGGCCACAACATGGACATAATCGGGATGGGTCTCCATATCAATTTCAGCCGGCATGATAATGAGATCGATATCGGGAGGGACAATCGTAATTTCCTGATAACGTTGCACCACACGTTTCCAGTTGGTCACCAGTTTTTCATAACATTCATGGATCTCATTTAAATATTGAGGCGCGATAGAAGCGGCATAACTGTCTCCCCCCTCCGCCCGTTTGGATCTTCTTTTTTCAAGAGAGGCCGGTTCGGTGCGCAGATAAACAAGTAAATCGGGAAACCGGATATGTTCGTTTTGCAAAACTTGGCGAAGCATTATTTTGTAGAGTCGCGCGTGGGCGAGAGGCATTTCGCCCGATTGAATCATACGTTGGACAAAAACTTCGGGGCCATCCAGAAAGGGGCGGTCTTCAACGGCAATAACGGCGCGGCTATTATCGCGTGTCATCAGATGGCGAATTTCCCTCTGCTGAAGCGTGCGCATATAAAGAAAGGCAATTTCAGTCGGAAAGATATTGGCCACGCGATCCTGATAAAATAAAGAAAGGCATTCATCCGCCAGCGAACCCTTTTCAATTCTTTCGGTGAAAGTATGCACTTCACCATTATCCAGCAACGCTTCAAAATCTTTTTTGTAAGGATCCCTTCCCAGCGCTTGCATCAGGGTTGTCTTTCCCGAAAAAAGATTTCCCATAATGCCGATGTGAAAGTTTTTGGTCATAAAAGGAGAGCAACCCGTCACTATCAAACCCAATCGATGGGGTCAAACAGCTTTTTAACAGGCCAATCCTTTTTCATTAACTTGATGTAATTAATTGCCCTATCCGGGTTAAAATTTTCTTTATGTATTCAAGGTAATCTCTGCCTTCTTTTTCTGATATAAATATTCCTCCGCCATAAAAATCCTCGTTTCTCTTCATCCGCATTGTATTTCCAATCACCAATACAGAATCATCCTTCAAAATTTCGGCTGTCTTTTCAATAATCCTGACGTGGTGACTAGGGGTGAATTTGAATGCCTATCCGAAGTACCTGTTCTAAAAATTGTCATTCTGAGCCCTTCGCTTTGTCATTCTGAGCGAAGCGAAGAATCTGTTCGGGCTCAGGATAAACTCCGCGAAGAATCCGTTTTGTTATCTGGTAGATCCTTCACTTCGTTCAGGATGACATCTCTATTATCACCCAACAACAGGTGCTTTTCGGATAAGAATTTGAATTTGACAAAATATTTTGTTTCAAAGGTTGTCATAGCAGTTCAATTTTACGACCCTTCATTACCTGAACCATAAATGGATCTTTCTTTTTTGATTTTATTTCTTCTTCATCCATATTCACCAAATTGATTTCACGACCGATCTTTTTTTGAAGTTTGGCAATCTCCTTCTGAAGGTCAATGATGTTGTGTTCACCAATTACCATAAGATCAATATCGCTTAAGTCGTCAAATTTATTGCCGGCATAAGAACCATAAATAAAAGCCCTCTTGATGCCTGCTATTTGTTTAAGAATGTTTCGAAGCTCGACTTCTATTCCAAGTGTTTTAAAGACCAGATTCCTGTATTCCTTGTAGAGAGGAAATTTTTTGTTGAGGGAATAAATTTTAAGATTTCCCCTTGATTCTATTTTAAACAAACCAAGTGTTTCAAATTCATTCAATTTTCTAACAAGATTTCTTTTGTCTTCTTTAAAAAACCTCGCCATCTCGTTGACGAAAAGAGACTCGTTTTCGTGGAGAAAAAAATAACCCAGAATTTTCTTTGCGGTGCTGGATTTTATATGGATCATGGCGATTCCTGATTTTGACACCTATGAGTGTAATATTCTACACCTATAGGTGTTAAGGCCTGAAGCCGTTCAAACCCGCTCTTCGGGGTCAAACAGTTTTTTGTGTTCTTGCAGGGCGAAGCGGTCGGTCATGCCGGCAATGTAGTCGCAGATATGGCGTTTGGGGTTTTTGTCTTTTAGAATTCGCTGATAAAACTCTTCGGGCAGGATTTTCGTGTTATTCAAATAGGCATGAAACAACTCCTGAATCACTCGTCTTGATTTTTCGGCCATTCTTACCACGCGCCAGTGAAAATACATGTTTTGATAAAGAAACTTTTTGAGTTCGGCCGCTTTTTTCTGCATATCCGGGCTAAAACCGACAATTTTTTTGCCACGACTGCGAATGTCTGCAAGGAAATGGATATTGTTTTTACTGATTCGTCCTTTTGTTTCCTGTTGCAGATTGTCAACTAACTTATGAATCAGACGACTGATGGTGCGATAGCGTTTAACCTTATCGGGCGCTGAGGGCATTTTCTTCACAATCTCTGAAAAAGTTTCCCGCCAGAGAGTCACCTCTTCCAAAACGCCAAAGGTCAGCATGCCATATTGCAAACCATCGTCCAGATCGTGATTCATGTAGGCAATCTCATCGGCAAAATTAACAATCTGAGCTTCAACGGTGGGATAACCTGATTTTTTAAGGAGGCGGTGCTCTTTTGGTTTATCGTAGACCGTTTCGTGTTTGAGAATTCCTTCAAGAACTTCGTAAGAAAGATTCAATCCCAGAAAATTGGGATAACGTTCTTCCAATTCGGTGACGACGCGGAAACTCTGCAAATTATGTTCAAATCCGCCGACGTCTTTCATCAAGACACACATGGCCGCTTCGCCCGCGTGTCCAAAAGGGGTGTGACCCAGATCGTGAGCAAGGGCAATAGTTTGCGCCAGATCTTCATTGACACGGAGCATGCGCGCCAGCCCGCGGGCAATTTGAGCCACCTCCAGACTGTGTGTGAGTCGCGTGCGATAATAATCTCCTTCGTGATTGATGAAAACCTGTGTCTTGTATTCAAGGCGCCTGAAAGCAGTGGAATGGACGATGCGGTCTAGATCTCTCTGAAAGCAGGGTCGAAAGTTACATTCTTCTTCGGGATATTTTCTTCCCAAACTTGTTGAAGAAAGTTGGGCATAGGGAACCAGTATCTCTTTTTCTCTTTCTTCCAGCACTTTACGGTCACAGGGGTTAGTTGAACGTTTCATATTTATTTTTAAGATAGTTTAAAAAGTGTTTTTCGTTCAAAGGTTCTTTTGTCAACTCTTCACAAAGTTTGGCGGCGGGATAATATTGTCCCTTCGAATGAATGTTTTTGCGAAGCCAGCCCAGAATATTTAGGAATTCCCCTTTGGCAATTTGTTTTTCCACATCGGGCAATTCTTTATGTATTTGCTGATACCATTGAGCCGAATAAAGATTGCCGAGTGTATAGGTGGCGAAATAACCAATGCCGCCGCTATACCAGTGAACATCCTGCAAAACCCCCAACTTGTTATTTGGCGGGGTAATGCCAAGATAGGTTTTCATTTTTGCATTCCAGATTTCGGGGAGATCAGAAATTTTAAGTCCGTTGTTGATGAGCTCCTGTTCAATTTCAAAACGCAAAAGAATATGCAGGTTATAGGTTACTTCATCCGCATTGACTCGGATAAAACTTGGGTGCACTTGATTCACATGATGAAAAAGTTGATCGTCTGTGACGTTGGCAAGCACTTCCGGAAAATATTTTTTGGCGATGGGGGTGAAATATTTCCAGAAAGGGCGGCTTCGCCCGACGATGTTTTCCCAGAATCGTGATTGTGATTCATGAACACCAAACGACGCGGCCTCCGCCATGGGAGTGTTTTTGTGTTGCGGTAAAAAGCCCTGTTCATAAAGTCCGTGGCCTGCTTCATGAAAGACCGACATCAGCGAGTTGCAGAAATTCTCTTCCTGATAACGCGTGGTGATCCGCACATCTCCCGAGAAAGAGATGCAAAAAGGGTGGGTGGAGATGTCAAGTCTGCCGCAATCCAAATCAAATCCAATTTTTTCAAGCAGAATTTTTTCCAGCGTGGTTTGTTTTTCAATCGGAAATTTTGCGGTGAAGCGGAGTGGTTTAAATTTTTCGCATTTTTCCCGTGCCCACGGAACCAGAGGGACCAATGCTTTTCTTAATCTTTCAAAGAGAGGTTTTAATTCGGCCGTTGTGGCTTGTGGCTCATAACCATCCAGCAGAGCATCATAATCATTTTTGAAACCGAGACATTTTGCATATTGCCGGTTCAAGGCGACAATTTTTTCAAGCCAAGGCGCCACATCCCGAAAGCGATCGTTCTTGCGCGCTTCAATCCACGCTTCCGTTGCCATGGTATTGATGTGGGACATTTCCTGAGAGAGTTTTTTCGGAATTTTGACACTTCGCTCATAGGCCCGTTTCATTTCGCGCACGTTGACCTTTTCTGTATCGGATAAATTTTTCGCGTGCAGAGGTTCTGAAAGTTGCTCGATCAATTCTCCCAGTTTTGGATTGGTCAGGTAGTCGTGGCTTAAACCGCTTAATAATTGAAGTTGGGAGGCGCGTGTTTCAACCCCTTTTTTGGGCATGAAGGTTTCTTTGTCCCAATGAAGCACTGCGCCAATCGATTGAAGTGTAAAAAGTTCGTGTGTGCGTTCCAAAAACCGGTCATAGATTTTTTTTGTGGTGGTCATGGTGTTTGTCCCTTTTACACTAGTATATTTTTCAATAAAATCAAGAGGTTATAGAAAAAGCAAAAAATCTTCAAAAAACACGCAACTTTTTTTGACAATCAACGATAACTATAGTGAAAGAACCACACAAGGAAGGAAAGGGAAAAATGAATAAATTCTTTATCGCTTTCGCAGGTCTTTTACTCGTCTCCGCATGCAGTGGCACACCCGGCAACCCCAACGTAAAATCAGGAATCAATCCAGGTGTATCCGTTACGCCAAAATTTGATGCACAAGGAAATTGGAAAGTTGTCAAACAAGATTGCACGGAAATCACTTTTGCCGATGGAATTTTTACGGTAACCGGCACAAAAGACGCGGTCCAAAATTTTGTTTCCGACGATGCCTTTGATTCCATCCCCGGTGCCGTTGTTGGTATTATGGATACTCAATCCGGCGACCTGATGTTTTGTTACAATGGGACCGTTGAAAAATGTGACAATCCCTGTCAGGGAATGGTGGATGCCAAGGGAAGAGTGGAAATGACCTGTCTTGATTTTCTTCTTCCCGCGCCCACTTGCGCATTGGTGCTACAAAAATCTTAAGTCTTCCATTAAAGTTTCTTTTTCCGCGCGGGTCCAATTTTTTAATTCCGCTTCCCGTTTCATAGCGCGTGATTTCGTCCGGTATTCTTCGTGATAAAGCAGTTTGTCGAATCCAAACCCCCTCGTAAATTTAGCTCCCTTGCCGTTTTGGTGTTGCTTCATCCTTCTTTCCAAGTCGGTGGTATAACCCGTGTAATATTTTCCATCCGCCGACTGAAGAATGTAGACGAAGTATTTGTGGCTCTTTTTCACTTGTGTTGTTTTCCTTCCTCTTCCCAACCGACCTTTTCCAGAAAATCGTCGTAACCGCCGTTGAAAACTTCGGCATTGCCGTGTTGAAACAATACAAGACGCGTTGCGACTGCGCGCAAAATCATTTCACTGTGGGTGACAATGACAACGGCTCCCTCAAAATTTTCGATTGCCTCAACAAGGGATTCAATCGACTGCATGTCGAGATGGTTTGTGGGTTCATCCAGAAAGAGAAGATTTGCCGGAGCGGCGAGAATTTTTCCCAAAAGCACGCGACTTCTTTCGCCGCCCGAGAGAACTCCAACTTTCTTTTCCGCGTTATCGCCCGAAAACATCATGATGCCGCAGAGGGTACGGACGGCGGTACGATTTAAAGCGCCGTTCGCGGAGCCAATTTCCTGCTCCACTGTTTGCTTTTTGTGCAAACGGTCAATGTTGGTCTGACCAAAATATCCAAGTTCAAGATTTGGATGAGACCGGATAGTGCCGTGCAATGGGTTTAACTCGCCCGCCATCAGATTGAGCAGGGTTGATTTTCCATAACCATTTTTTCCGATCACGGCGATGCGATCCCCGGCATGGATGGTGAAATTGAAATTGTGGATCAGTGGTTTTTGCGAATCAAAATGAAAAGAAAGATTGTGCACCTCCATCAATCTTTTTGCGGGAATGGAGGCATAGTGAAACGCAAAATCAAGATTGGCGATGCGGCCCAGTTTTTCTTTCTCGCCCATCTTCTCCAACTGCTTCACGCGCGATTGCACGGATGAAGCTTTGGAGGCCTTGGCCCGAAACCGGCTGATAAAAACTTCGACCTGTTTTCTTTTTTTCTCTTCATTCACGCGTGTCTTTTCATGAATCTCTTCATCTTGCGCAATTTGGGCGTAAAGTTTTTCGGTGCCGCCGGAAAGTTTGATGATCTTGTGCCGGTGAATGGCCGCGGTATGTGTGGTGACACTATCCATAAATTCCCAATCGTGAGAAATAATAATCAACTCATTTTTCCATGCGCGCAGAAACTTTGTGATCCATCGAATAGAGAGAATGTCGAGATAGTTGGTCGGTTCATCAAGCAGAAGAAGGTTGGGATTGGAGACCAGCACTTTTGCGAGATTCAAACGAATCTGAAAACCGCCGGAAAAAGTGGAAGGGGCTTTTGACATGTCTTCTTCGACAAACCCAAGTCCAAAAAGAATCCGCTCCGCCTTGTAGTGGTCCCACTCCTCTCCTTCGGGAAGCCCCAGACAGGCCTCTTCCAGCACGGTGGGCTGGGTGAAATGAAGATGCTGGGCCAGATGCCCGATCCGGTAATTGCGGGGGAGAGAAATGATTCCGGAATCGGCATCTTCTTCGCCAAGCACAAGTCGAAAAAGAGTCGATTTCCCGTGCCCGTTTCTCCCCACAAGCCCCAGTTTTTCACCGGGCGTCATCTGCAGAGAAGCCCCATCAAAAAGCACTTGGGCGCCATAAGTCTTATGTAGATTCTGAATGCTCAGCATATTTGAGGAGGGGGGTATATACTAATGGGTTCGTTTTTCACCATACATTTTTTCCTTTATAGAGAGTGTTTCCGAAGTAGAAAAATGAGTTCAAGTAAGATAGTCATTCCCGCGAAGCTTGTCCCTGCAAGTAGTAGGCAGGGAGCGGGAATCCAGCCTGTTTTAATAATGACTGGATCCCCGATTAAAACATTCGGGGATGACAAACTGACTTCGGACCTCGTTATGATCTACGATGTAATTATTATTGGAGCTGGGGCGGCGGGGTTGATGAGCGCTATTTCGGCCAAAGAGCGGGGAAAGAGTGTGTTGATTCTGGAATCGAATTCCAAACCCGGTTCGAAAATTCTTATCTCCGGCGGTGGTCGTTGCAACTTCACCAACAAAGAAATTTCGGAAGCGGATTTTGTCTCGAACAACCCCCACTTTTGCAAATCATCTCTGCATCAGTTCACTCAAAATGATTTTATACAATGGATGAACGACGCCAAAATTGCCTATTACGAAAAAACATTGGGTCAGCTTTTTTGCAAAACCTCTTCCAAGCAGATTCTCGATTTGTTGCTTGAAAAAGCGTTGGGAGAAAATTCAAAACTCAAGACAGGCATTAAAATCAAATCGGTTCAAAAAAAAGATGGTTTTTTTGGGATAAATACGGAACGTGCAAAATATCAGTCAAAAAATTTGATTATTGCCACGGGCGGTCTCTCCTTTCCAAAACTGGGTGCCAGCGATTTTGGTTATCGGGTGGCCAAACAGTTTGGGCATAGCATTACCCCATTGGACCCCGCGCTCGATGGTTTTGTTTTTTCTAAAAAAGATCGGCAACTCTTTGGTGGTCTAGCGGGAATCTCGCTCAATGTTTCTTCGAAGGCAGGTAAGAGAAGTTTCATGGAAAATATTCTATTTACCCACATAGGCATCAGCGGACCAGCGGCGCTCAAAAGTTCCTTGTTTTGGTACAAGGGAGAAGAAGTTGGGATCGATTTTCTTCCCCACATTCCCCATTTTTTAAAATGGATCGAAAAAAAACAAAAAGAAGAACCGAAGAAAATCGTTGCCAATGTTTTATCTCAGGAATTGCCAACCCGTTTTGCAGAGCACGTTGTCAAAGACTGCAAGCTTGACGATGTGCAGATGGCAAATCTCTCAAAGAAACAGGCGAAGCAATTGGAACAAGGACTAAAAAAATTTTCTTTCATTCCACAATCAACGGTCGGTTATGAAAAAGCAGAAGTTACACGCGGTGGTGTCGATACCAAAGATATCTCCTCTAAAACAATGGAATCAAAATTAGTCCCGGGTTTGTATTTTGTAGGCGAGGTGCTGGATGTCACGGGTTTGCTGGGAGGCTACAACTTCCAGTGGGCATGGTCTTCCGGTT
>JACRBV010000087.1 GCA_016213065.1 Deltaproteobacteria bacterium | reverse complement strand
TTTTGATTTAAAGACCAGACTCGCCAAAATCAGAATCTGGGCAAAACACAAGCTTGTTGGAGAACAAATCGTAAGGGCGGAGGATATTAAAAAAGTACACTTTTAAAACTTCAAAAGTCCACTTTTAAAATTTAGCCAACAGTAAATTTGTATCAAAAATTTTATGATCGGAAACTGATAGCCTTCCGCAAAATCGGAAGGCGTCTTTTCCAAAAACTGTTTTGCCTTCCGCAAACGTTTAAGACTTTGTTCCATTTCACCTTTCAGAAAATAAACTTCTCCAATTCCTTCATGCCCCCACATCATCAGGAGAGGACTGGCCTTTGCCTCAAGAACAGTTTGAAAATGAACGATTGCCTTGTCAAATTGTTTCAGCTCTTTGTAACAATGACCTTTATGAGTCCAGATATTCATGCAATTTTGAAAATGTTCCTGTTGATTCGATAATACAGAGGAAGAGGCAAGACATCGGTCATCTTCCAGAAGAGCTTTTTCAAACTGATCTCCATCGTGATAAACATTTGCCAATGCTTTGTGTGCATGATTCAGCCATTTCCCCTGTGTCGTCTTTTTGGCCAACTCAACGGCTTGTTTGGCGTGGATTATCGCCGTCTTGAAATTTTTCAACATGCGATAGGTATCTGCAAGATTTATCAGTATCGAAAGAATGCCAAAAAGATTTCCCTTTTTTTTGTGGTGACCCAATTTTTCGCCCAGTTCTTTGACCGCCGCTTTGTAATCGCCAAGATTCATTAGCACCAGTCCCAAATTGTTGTTTTTTATTTTAAGCTGTAAATCTTGAGGCAACAGCTTTTCCGCTTTCTTGTTTTTTTCAAAAAGCTCTTTGGCCTGATTAAGCAATTCCATTTTTCTGTCAACGTCCCTTTGCGACAGTTCATAATAGTATCGGGCTTCATAATTTTTCCATGTCAGACGCAAAGTCGGTGGGCCTTTGACAATGCCTTTCTCCAGCATTCCCTTTGCTTTTTCAAAATGTCCCTGTTGCAAACTGAGTCCCAGCATTTTTGTGTCCAGAATGGCAGACCAGATATTTTCTTTCGTTGCACTGCCGAAATTTGTTTTTGCCTTTTCAAATACCTTCTCCGCTTTCTCATATCGCCCCTCTTGCTGATAAGCATCCATCAACTGTGCCGCGAGGCAGGCAAACAGTTTGGACCTGTTCGTCGGAATTTTTTCAATCCCGTATTCCAATAGCGTTCGGGCGCGGACCACGTCTCCCTCTCGCGCCAATAACTTGCGCGCAAGACGGAAAATGGACCGGAATGTTTGGGAAGAGGGGTGACTGTAACACCGGTGCCATTCGATAGTGTCACGGGAGATTGCTTCTCCAGCTTTGGCGGATCGTAATGACGCATGGCTCAGATATTTCGCTATCTTCTCATGCCAATAATATCTCTCTTCCGCATCCAGCATTTCATCGTGGATCAAGGTCGGAAAATAATCCTTGTTGTAAAAATCATAGGCTTCTTCATCAAAAGTCGTGGATAGAATATTCTTTGCAACCATCCCCCCCAATTTTTGTTTCAGGGACAGCAGAGGTAGAAAATGAAAAAGTTCATTGAACGCCATCGGCTCCTGCCTGATGGCCATAACTTTCAAAATACGTTTCTCATCCTCATCGCATTGGTGAAAGAGATTGAGAAGGCGCGTTCGGGTGCTGGGTGGGGTTTTTTTTGCTCTTCGCTTTGTGAAACCGATTCTTCATCCACGCCCGCAATTAAAATGCTTCCGTCGCTGTCAAACAGCATTCCTCTGTTGTTCAATGTTTGCAGTCTTTCCCTTAATTCGCGCGGAATCCCTTCCGTTTGCCGGCAGAGACTCTCCACCCATTTTTGAGGCAAAATCTTGTCCTTCAATGCCAATGTCGCTTTCAGATACG
The DNA here is from genome assembly GCA_016213065.1 of Deltaproteobacteria bacterium. Lineage (NCBI taxonomy): Bacteria > Pseudomonadati > Myxococcota > Myxococcia > Deltaproteobacteria bacterium. Next base: position 1,076 of record JACRBV010000087.1, on the reverse strand, counting down.
TGTCCACTTCAAGAAGACCGAAAGATTTCAAACACATCTTTTCCAAAAAATGAGTCGGGAGGGAAAAAGTGGAGATGAGATTGTCCAAAGAAACGGAAGAAGGATTGAAAGTAAAAACGATCAGCAGGGGAGGGATGTCCCCAAACAATTCCGGCTTTTGCCGTCTGGAAAAAGCAAGCCCCACCGTTCTTTCAAAAATATTCTTTATCCGTTTCAATTCCACGCTGTCGGGCTTCAACCGAATCCACTGATGAAACTCGTGAAGGTTGTCGATCAGGATGACAGAGGGTTTGCTTGTTTCTGCCAGATGCTGTGTCAGCCGGTTTGCCCAATTGTCGCAACAAAAAGCATCCGCGGGAAAAGAGATGGCATCAAGAAAAACATCCGCCCCCCTTTCTCCCGCCTTCTGTTTCAACTTTTCCAGCAGATGACTTTTTCCCAGACCTTCTTCTCCCGCGATGGCAAAGACGGAAGGCTGTAAGTGTCGGACACTTGTGGAATCAACCATTTTCTCCAGCGATCCATAAAGTTTTTCCTGTTCTTTCTCTCTTCCGACATGTCTGTTGCCCTGTGGAATCAGATAGGCGGCGCGGGCTGACGACGAGCCGTTTGAATCATCGATAAAGGCATCGGGTAATTGTGTTCTGAGGGCGTTAAAGACAGACCTTGCGTTGGTGTAAACACGGTCTTTTGGCATTTTGGCAATCAGCCGCATGATGATGGTGTCGTAAAATTTCGGAAAGTCAGGATTTCTGTTGTGGGCATGGGAAGGCGGCGGTGGCAATTTTTCCTTCTCGATGATCTTTCGTATTTTTTGGGTATCTCCGCGGGGTGCGTGGCGATAAAATGCGGTTGCGCCCCATGTGACGCAGTAATACATCAGCACACCTCCGGAAAAAAGATCGGCCCTCGCGTCAACCTGATCTTGCAATCCCAACACCACTTCGGGCGCCATGTACGGAATACTCCCCGTAAACGCACCGCTGTATTTCGCGGGGCTTACGGCGATGCCGAAGTCAATGATTTTCACGACAGGCTTGCCGTTTTTCATCGTCACCAGCACGTTTTCCGATTTG
>JACRBV010000086.1 GCA_016213065.1 Deltaproteobacteria bacterium | reverse complement strand
GCAAAGCCGTTGGAGCCTCCCCCTCACGCTCGCTCTGCTCGCTGAAAAAATATCAAGTGGAGCGTCATGATTCAGGTGAAGCGTTGTGTTTAGCAAGCTGTCCGATTCACACAACAAAAAATTTTATAAAAGTGATAAGTTGTTGTGTGGCAAAGAGAAAAAAACGTCTTGACAAAGAGGGGCAAAGAAGATTTGACACCAACGCTCGCCCAACCCTACGAAAGATTTTGGGAAATGGGCTTCCAAGTCAGGTATTACTTGAGGTTCTTCGCTTCAACATTTTGAAAAGAGACAGACTATGAAAAGAACATACCAGCCCTCAAAAAAACGACGTGTGAAGACGCACGGATTTTTGCAAAAAATGGCCTCTCCCGATGGTCGAAAAGTTTTAAAGAGACGGAGACGAAAAGGCCGTTATCGTTTGGCTGTGACCGCCTGATGAAGAGACCGTTTGTGCATTCCTTTCCCAAAAGTGCGCGACTTTTGAAACCGGAGGAATTTAATTCGCTCCGTGATAAGTCTTTTTCCAAAGGAAATCGGTACTTTCGGTTGCGCTGGCAATTAAAGAGCGTGGTGCAACAGGCGGGTGACAGCCGCGCGCGGGGTGCGAGGGGCCCCTTTTCGGGGAGACGCACCCCTTCGCTTCTGGCAGGGCCCGCATTTTCCACCACTTCCTTAAAAGAAAATAGGCGTTTAGGAATTGTCGTCTCCAAAAAAGTGGCCAAAGCAAATCGGCGAAACCTTATTAAAAGAATTGTAAGAGAATATTTTCGCCTTCACCCCTCTTTATTTCCTTTGGGAGATGTGGTTGTGATTGCGAACCCGGTTGTGGGAGCTCTTACCAAAAAGGAAATTTGGGAATATTTAAAAGATGCACTATCTACTTCTAAAAAGCGTTAGAGCTTACCAACTCTTTTTGTCTCCTTGGTTTGCGGGCTCTTGCCGGTTTTATCCTTCTTGTTCAGAATATTTCAGACTTGTTTTGCAACGTGATCCGTGGTGGAAAGCACTCCTTTTGATGTTAAAACGATTATTAAAATGTCATCAGGGTCACCCGGGTGGCGTCGATCTACCCTGAAGAGGTCTTATGCCAAAAGAATTTAGAGGTATATTAGCGGTTATATTGAGTGTCGCGGTGTTGGCGCTTTGGTACAAATTTTTCTCGCCACCGCCTCCTCAGGCAATCCCCCCGCAACAACCCATCTCCACTTCAGTCAGTCCAACCCCCACCCCCACCCCTACTCCTGTGGCTGTTTCGCCAAAGACTGAAACAGAGAGCAAACAAGGCGAAACCTTTGTTTTGGAAAATGATTTGGTTCGAATCACATTGAACACCATGCGTGGAATAGCCACAGACTGGAAGCTAAAAAAATATACGAAAAATGGAGGCGAAGAACAGGGCGTCTCTTTGACGGATGCATTGGGAAACAGTCTTGATTGGCAGTTTAGCAACCGCAATTTTGAGGCTCCGGTTGCAATGCCTTTCGTTTTTACAAATCAGGGAAGCAGTCAGGCAGAGCTGAAGTGGACTTCAAAGGGGATTGCTCTTTTTAAAAGATTTTTCCTCGATCCAAACAGCTATCAACTTCGGGTTGAGACGGAATTTATCAACAACAAGAAAGAGACCGTCGCATTTGTTCCTTCTTTTGAATGGTCCAAAATTGCGAGCGAAGAAAGTCCGCAAAGAGGGGCTCTTTTTTTCAAGACACCTCCCGACAAATGGCATCCGGTTTATTTTAATAATGCTTCTTTGGAAACGTTGGAAGATGCCAATCTGCCTGTTTCACAAACTATTACGGGAAAAATAAGTTGGGCGGGGACAGAAAGCCGGTATTTTTTGGGCGGAATTATTCCAACGGGCAAAGAAGGGGAAAAGTTGGAGATAGGCCGTTATCAAAGTCAGACAACCGGCGGGGAGGATATTCTTTTTACCAGACTCTTTTTGCCCACCGTTCAAATTCTGCCCGGAGAACGCTGGCTACAACGTGTGGATGTTTATGGCGGACCAAAAGAACTTAAATATCTGCAAAATGTTGGAGCGAATTTTGAAAAAGTTATCGGATATGGATGGATTTCCATTGTGGCCACACCGATTCTCTATCTTTTGCAACTCTTTTATAACGGGGTTCACAACTATGGCGTCGCCATTATTCTTTTGACGGTCCTCATCAAAATTCTCCTCAACCCCATCAACAAAAAATCAATGGAATCGATGAAACGAATGCAAATACTGCAACCACGCCTCAAAGAGATCCGTGAGAAATACGGGAACGACAAACAGAAGATGAATGTGGAAACGATGCAACTTTTCAAGGCCCACAAGGTAAACCCAATGGGTGGCTGTTTGCCGATGTTGCTCCAGTTCCCGATCTACATTGCCCTCTATAAAGTGTTGTGGAATTCCGTGGAACTTTATCACGCTCATTTTTTCTTGTTCTACAAAGATCTCTCGGCGCCGGATCCGTATTTCATCATGCCGGTTATTCTGGGTGTTGCGATGTTTCTGCAAACCAAAATGACACCAACCCCCTCCGCCGATCCGGCACAGCAAAAAATGATGATGATCATGCCATTGATGTTTTCCGTTTTTATGATCTTTTTGCCAGTTGGATTAACTCTTTACATTTTGGTCAACACGGTGATGACGATTCTCCAGCAATGGATGTATCAGCACGGGATTCGTTTCAGAGATTTGGTGCGGGGACGGATTTAACGCGCACTATTTAGGACATATTTTCAATAGATTTAACAATAATAGCAATAATATTATATTGTTATAATGTTTTGAGTGCGCACAAATAATGCGCACTATTTTCTGGTGTTTTGCCCGTTTTTGCCCTACAGTAATAGTGTGTTTCCCGCGATTCCATCCCATTCAGACGAAGAATTGGACACCTTAATAACGGATATTATCAAGCTGTCGGCTGGTCTTGGCAGTGGCATTCATCCGAAAGTTGCCGGAGCAATCAGTGAGTTCATAATCCATATAAACAGTTATTTTACCAATGCGATGGAGGGAAATCCGTCAAAGCTTAAGGATATCGAGGATGCGCTAAATAATAATTTGTCACCCAATAAAGTTCTCAGAAACTATCAACTTGAGCATCTTGCGCATATTTCAACACAGAAAAAAATGCTTGAGCGGCTGGCAAAGGAGGAAAATTTGGAAATATGTTCCAAAGATTTCTTGTGTTGGTTGCATCGCGAATTTTATTCCACGCTCCCTGAAGAAATGCATAATGCCCGGACGCACAAAAACACAAAAGTTCCGGTTTTGGCGGGACAGTTAAGGGATAGACCGGCTGATGATGTCGGCAACCACCTGCCCCCGGACACGCTGGATGAAATAGAAAATAATTTAGAAATATTTCAGGAGGCCTATAGCTTGAAAAGATTGAGCGGAATCAAAAAATTTCTTGCCTTTGCAAGTTCTCATCACAGACTTTTATGGATACATCCGTTCAGAGATGGAAATGGAAGAGTAGCAAGGCTGTTTACCCTTGCATTCGAAAACAGGCTCGGAATTGATTCCAAAGGGCTTTGGACTGTAACGAGAGCGCTTGCCAGAAATCGTTCCGAGTATGACAAACATTTAATGTTGGCCGATCAACCGCGAAGAAATGATTATGACGGAAGGGGGCCGTTGTCAGAAGAAAATTTAATCCTCTTCTGCAAATATTTTTTAAGAGAGTGTCTGGACCAGCTTGATTTTATGGGCGGAATGCTGGAGTTAAGCAATTTCGAAGGCAGATATAAAAGACATCTGAAAATTCTCGAGGCGGAAAAAATAATTTCAAGAGCCGCCGTGAGTGTTTTGAAAGAAATGCTTTATAAAGGCAATCTGTCCCGTGGCAGTGTTCAGGACATTTGCGGTGTGAAGCGAAGAAGGGCCACAGAAATAATAAAGGAATTATTAAACAGCCGTCTTGCAACCAGCAGTTCGGTACATGGTGATCTTCAATTTAATCTGACAAGAGATTTGGCAATTACGCTGTTCCCAAAACTGGTGTGATTAAGAAACTATTTATCGGAGGGCGCTAAATAGACCATTGCGGAACCGGTGGCTTCGTTGTGCCATTTCTCTGAAAAATTATCAAAAGAAACGCCCAAAGTAAGTTTGTCTCCTTGCGCAATCTTTTTCCCGGCCGGGTCAATAAAGGGATTTGGTGTTAAATCAATAATGCGGTGTGTTTCATCGAGTGTGGCTTCGGCTCTCCAGAACGGAACCAGAGAGGCTTTGTCGCCTTCCTGATGTGTGAGTGAAACCGCAACGCCATAATCAGAAAGTAGTCCGTTTGCCACCATTAGGTTACCATTATTCGGGATTGTAAAGGTATGACTCTTCTCAACAAAAGCACCGGGTTCAATGGCAATGGGTTTGTGGTTGCAAGGATCCGTGTCGAGAAGCATTGCTTTTACATCAGAAATGCCTTTGCCTTTTTCCATCGGGATTGCCTGAATTTCAAAGGAGAAGACAACGCCGCTGTAGTCTTTGTCGGTTGGATTATGAAAAACAACTTTTGCCTCGAGAGGGTCTTTGGGCAAAATGGGATATCCAAAACCTTCCGGAAGTTCCACTTTGGTTAAAGTGGATGTGGCGACAGCAAAAGGGTTTCCGCTATTTCCAGAGGCACAAACAGGATTAGACTCATGTTTATTGACAACGAGGGCTTTGTATAAAAGTTGTCCTGTTAAGGCTTTCCCGTCTCCATTAATAACTTTAGGCTCAAATCCAATAACCCAAACAGGCTCTGTAACTTGAAAACGAAGAATTGCTGGTTTGTCCAACATGACGTCGACCGATTGACCAGCAGGAAGGTCGACAGGACCCACGTGATAAATCATTTTTTGCACGGAAATCTGATTGCCAAAATCAAAGTTGTTTTGTGATCCGGCATTAGTAGAGCTAACGCCCACGCCACCCGGAGAGGTGGAGGATGGATTTCCGACCAGTTCCGGACTTCCGCCAACGCCTTTGGAACAAGCAACAAGAGACATTGCGAGGAAAGAAATCAGCAAAGGTCTGGAAAAATGTCTGGAAAAAGGGGAGGGACTGTGATTCTTTTCAAAATTGTTTTTCATTTTGCGACCCGACAGTATGTAAGTTATTGAAAAAAGCCAATACGCGGTGTGTTATGACTCAAATCAAGACCATTGTTGCCATTTCGACGTCCCCCGGGGTTGGGGGGATTGGCGTTATCCGCATTTCCGGTCCCCAGTCCAGAAAGGTGTTGAAAAGGCTGTGGAGAAATAGGCGCGTGCCCGTGGATAACTTTGCAACCCATCGAATTTACTTAGGAAAAATTGTCAATCCGTCCACAGAAGAATTTTTAGACAATTGCCTTTGTGTCTGGATGCGGGCCCCTCATTCCTATACCGGCGAGGATGTCATCGAAATTCAGGGGCATGGAAGTCCCCTTTTAATGGAGAAAATATTGTCCGCGGCGCTGGAAGCCGGGGCTATTTTGGCTTTGCCGGGGGAATTTACGAAAAGGGCCTACCTCAACGGAAAAATCGATTTGGCTCAGGCAGAAGCCGTTGCCGATGTCATCAGCGCATCAAGCGAAGCGGGTCTTGCCCAAGCAAAGGAACATCTCACGGGCCGATTTTCAAAAAGAATTTCCGAGTTCAGGAGTGAATTGGTTCGCCTGCGGGCTTTTGTGGAAGCTTCCGTCGATTTTCCCGAAGAAGATATTGAAATGATTCAGAAAGAGGGGATTTTAAATCGCCTCTCTCCGATTCAAGTGGCGCTCACAGAACTTTTATCAACCTATCACGAAGGAAGACTTCACCGAGAGGGCGTTCGAACCATTTTAGTTGGAAGACCCAATGCCGGCAAATCAAGCCTCCTCAATGCGTTGCTTGGATCGAATCGGGCCATTGTCCATCATGTTCCGGGAACAACGCGCGATGTGATCGAAGAGGGATGTTTGTTGGGTGGATACGTCTTCCGACTTTTTGATACCGCGGGGCTTCGCAAAACAACCGATGAAGTGGAATCAATCGGTGTTGCGCGCAGTGAAGAGTTGATCGAAAACGCCGATTTAATTTTGTGGGTGATCGACGCCTCTTCCCCGCTGAGCAAAGAAGATGTCGATTATCTTTCGAAACTCGATTTTTCAAAAACACTTTTGTGTCTCAACAAAATTGATTTAGGAATTGTCTGGAATCCCGAATCTTTTCTTTTAAATAAAAAGGAAAAAGAAATGCTCTCCCCAATTTCCGCTTTGCGCGGCGATGGTTTGAAAGAATTGCAGAACAGCATGGTGAATTGGGTGAAGAGGCAATCCAGTCGTGAAGCAGGAGGCATGCGCATTACAAAGCTCCGACATAAAGAGGCGTTGGGAAAAAGTTTGCAGGCACTCGGCGCCGCCACAAATGCGTTGCAACAGCGAATTCCCGTTGAACTGGTGGCGCTTCATTTGAGAAAGGCCCACGAAGCATTGGGAGAAATAACGGGTTCAGACATCGACGAAGAACTTTTGGACACAATTTTTTCAGAATTTTGTATTGGGAAATAAAGATGGTTTCCAACCCAAAAATTTTTGATGTGATTGTTGTTGGTGCGGGGCATGCTGGTTGCGAAGCCGCTTTGGCGGCTGGCTGCATGGGATGCGAAACGCTTTTGCTCTCCGGCAATCTTGATACGATTGGTCACATGAGTTGCAATCCCGCGATTGGTGGTCTTGCGAAAGGGCATCTTGTCAAAGAGATCGATGCGCTTGGCGGGATTATGGGGAAAAATACGGATGCCACGGGCATTCAGTTCCGCCGCCTCAATCAAAGTAAAGGACCTGCAGTCCGCGCCACGCGCGCGCAATGCGATCGCCACCTTTATCGCCAACGCATGAAAAAAATTGTGGAAGAAGCGCCCAATCTCACTGTCAAACAAGCGCTCGTTGAATCGCTTCTCGTAAAAAATGGAAAAATAGAAGGCGTTACATCCAAAATTGACGAAACATTTTTGGGAAAAACAATTATTTTAACCACAGGCACTTTTTTAAATGGATTGATGCACTACGGTTTGAAAAGTGTCGAAGGAGGACGCGCCGGAGATTTTTCGGCGAAAGGTCTTTCAAAAAGTCTTGCGGATTTGGGTTTTGAATTGCGTCGTTTGAAAACAGGAACGGTACCAAGAATTGATGCGCGCAGTGTTGCTTGGGAAGGACTGGAGGCGCAGTTTGGAGAGGAACCAACCCCTCTCTTTTCTTTTTCCGACACACGCATGGAGTTGCCGCAACGGGCTTGTCACATTACTTACACAACGCCCAAGACACATGAAATTATCAAAGCCAATCTCGATCGTTCGCCATTATATTGCGGCGTGATTGAGGGGACAGGTCCACGCTATTGTCCCTCCATCGAAGATAAAGTTGTTCGTTTCGCCGATAAAGAGCGCCACCAAATTTTTCTGGAACCGGAAGGTTTGGAGACCAACGAAATTTATGCGAATGGGATGTCAACCTCTCTGCCGATCGATGTGCAGATAGCCATGCTTCGCTCTATTCCCGGGCTGGAGAAAGCGGAGATCGTGCGCCCGGGTTATGCGGTGGAATATGATTCCGTCAATCCGATGGAACTTTATTCCACTCTTGAGACAAAAAAAGTTTCGGGATTATTTTTTGCGGGTCAGATCAACGGAACATCCGGTTATGAAGAAGCGGCCAGTCAGGGTTTGATGGCGGGAATCAATGCCGCATTGAAGGTAAAGGAGGAGGAACCGCTGATTTTAGATCGCTCGCAGGCTTATATCGGTGTGATGATTGACGATCTGGTGACCAAAGGAACGCCGGAGCCCTACCGGATGTTCACTTCGCGCGCCGAATATCGTTTGTTACTCAGAGAAGATAATGCCGATCTTCGTTTGCGCGAGATTGGGCGCCATTTGGGGCTTGTGGATGACAACGACTGGAATCGTTTTCAAACGAAGCGATCGATAATCGAAAAAATGTTGGAGCAATTGAAAAATTTTACAGTGACACCACTGGAAAATATCAATGCGAAGTTATCTGCGTTAGGATCAGCGTATCTTAAAAAACCGACCACTCTTTTGGAATTGGTTCGCAGGCCTGAATTAAATCTGGATCTTGTGTTAAAATATTTTGGAAACAGCATTCCGTTGCCGGAAATAAATGATGCAAAACTTTTTGCAGAAGCCGCTGAACAGGTGGAGATTCAGATTAAATATGAAGGGTATATTCAGGCGCAGGAAGAAGATGTTTCCCAATTTAAAAAACTGGAATCGATTACTGTGCCCTCGGAATTTTCTTTTGAAACGGTTTCCAGTTTGTCGCGAGAGGTGATTGAAAAATTGACCCGCATTCGCCCGTCCAATCTGGGGCAGGCGGCGCGCATTTCCGGAGTGACTCCCGCCGCAATTTCAGTATTGATGGTTTACATGCGCAAATCGAAAAAAATTTTCAAACAGATTGCTTTATCATTAATATTCCTCGCAATAACATCGTCGGCGTTTGCTGTTTCCGGAGTTGTTGTTGAAAAAACCGGAAATCTTGTTTTGACTCGTCCAAATGAAAAACAAGCAATGGTGCAAACAGGAGACGAGTTTGATGACGGAGCTGTTTTGTTCAATCAAAAAGGAAATGCCTTGCTTCTTTTTGTCGATGGTTCCCTGCTCTCTTTGTCTCCGGGGCAGACATTAAAAATCGGCGAAGCCCCCCCCAAAAACAAAATTGTTTTTGGAGGAATTCAAAATGGTGTGCAGGCCGCGTTCAGCCTCATAAAAATGGGACCCGCCGGAAAGAAGGCTCCGCTGGATATTCATCCTCCCGAAGGAGGCATTCAGGGACTTTATCCTATTTATGGATCAATTCAAATTTCCCCCGCCATTAATTTCCAATGGAAGGGAAAAAATATTTCGGGAGAAAATCCCGCTTTGATTTGTGAAAAAGGCATTTTCTTTGTTGAAACCGACGACAAAAATCTTTCCCTCACAAGGCAGGAGCTTCATCTTGAAAAGGGAAAAAATTATCACTGGTATTTGGGGCACAGCGCAGACAAAACCATCGCGCAAAGTCGTGTCTATTCGTTTCATGTTTTGTCGGATAAGGAAGAAAACCAACTGAAAAAAGATTTGTCAAAACTCTCATCAATCCCCGTTTCCACAAAAGAGGGAAAAGATTTTTTAAAGGGGGAGATTTTTTATAATTATCAAATGTACCACGACATGGTGGATGTGTTAGGGTCCCTTCATAAAAAATACAAAACACCCGGTCTTCGAAAACTTCTTTTTCTAGGTTACGTTCGACTGGGGCTTCATCGAGAGGCAAAGAAATTTGAAAGCCGCTAAAAATAAACGCGTAAAAGTTTCCTTCTGGGGAGTGCGTGGATCTGTACCCTCTTACGATTTAAAAACAAAACGTTACGGTGGGAATACCTCCTGCATCTCTCTGGAATTTGAGGGGCGCTATCTTATTTGTGATGCCGGCACCGGTATTCGGTCTCTTGGCCACAAACTGGCCAAAAAAAGAATCTCCATTTCTCTTTTTATTTCCCATCTTCATTGGGATCACATTTTTGGTCTCCCCTTTTTCGAACCGATTTATCAAAAAGGGCAAAAAATTCTGGTGGCTGGGCCTACTCAAAAGGGAGTTTCTTTCAAGAAAGAGCTGGCTTATGTTTTGAGAGCGCCTTATTTTCCGATTGGACCGAGAGACTGGGAATCACATGTTCAATGGAAAGATTTAAAACAGGGAAGTTTCAAGGTTGACGGTGTAAAAGTGGAAAGCCGGTGGGTGAATCATCCGGATGGAGCGCTGGGTTTTCAGTTTATTTTTCCAAACGGAAAAAGAATTTTTTATGTCACCGATCACAATCTGGATAAAAACAACAAAAAGTTTTTTTCGTGGATCAAAAATGCCGATCTTCTCATCCACGATTCTCAGTTTGACAAAAAAGAATATGCGCGGAAAAAAGACTGGGGACACAGTACTTATGAAACCGTCGTTGATTTTGCATTGAAGGCCAATGTAAAACAGCTCATTCTTTTTCATCACGACCCGAATACCAATGATCGGCAACTGGAGAAGCGTCTTAAAAATTGCCACAAAAAAATTAAAAGTTTAAAAAGTAAAATGAAATGTTTTTTAGCCAAAGAGGGCCTGAGTCTTTCAGTCTGATGGATTCCTTCTCTCTCTATCTCGCCTTGTTGCAGAAATGGAATAAAACCTATAATTTGACCGCCATTACCGACCCAAAAGAAATCCAGATCAAACATTTTGAAGATTCGCTGAGCCTAGTTCCTTATCTGCCAACCCCACCACCTGCCTTTGGGCTGAAAGCCCACTTCGTGGGCAAGGCAGGTGGTGGGGCAAAATCCTGTCGTTTGTTGGATGTCGGTACTGGAGGCGGTTTTCCGGGGATTCCAGTCAAGATTGCAAGGCCCGGCATAGAAGTGGTGCTTTTGGATAGCTCACGAAAAAAAATCGCTTTTTGCCAGCATGTGATTCGAGAATTAAAACTTGAAAAAATAGAAGCGGTACAGGGACGGGTTGAAAACCCGGATTTAATCATCGAAAAATTTGGTCTGTTTGATGTGGTCGTCACACGAGCCACTTTTTCCATTTCGGATTTTCTTGAAAGAGCCGGAGAATATCTGACACTAGAAGGAAAAATTATTATGATGAAGGGAAAGGAATGGGAGAAAGAATTGCTTCCTTCTGAAGGATGGAGTCTCGATAAAAAAATTGATTATGAATTAAAAGAGGGGCTTGGAAAAAGAACCCTGCTCTTTTTTACTCCGCAAACTCTTTGAGTTTGCTTCGCGGCTAGGCAAAGCCTAGCCCTGATCTTTTTACTCGCAAGAAAGACCGCCCTTCATAAGTTCTTCGATCTTTCTTTTCGCTCCATCAATGGTGATTTCGCCCTGATAAGAATAACTACCGTAATTTAAATAATTTCCGTCAATTTTTAATTGGGCGTCGAAGGAAACATCATAGGTTTTTTTATCGGTGATATAAATGACTGTATCCGGTTTATCTTTCGGCCCGTTAATGCAATGTGCTGTGCCGGAAAAAGTTTTTTTGTCTGTCCAATAATCACCCACAATTTCACATCGAATTTCTTCATCAACATGCACAACCCCAAAACAATCGTTCTTAAAGGCGTAATTGAAAAACAAAAAGCGGAGAGTCAAAGGTTCGTAATGTCGCAACATGGCCGCTTCGTTCACCGCCCCGGCGGCGGTGACCACAAGCCGTCCCGAACTTTTATAGCCGAGAAAAGAATAAGAGGTGTCGATAGAAAATTGTGCCACGGCCTCTTCTTTTGTCTGAGGCGGGGGCAGGTTAATGGTTGTCTTGGCCACAGTCATGGCGGAGGCCGTATCGGATTGCTTGAAAATTCCCCCCAAGACATCAAATGTAAGAAGATTTTCCGCTTTTGTTGGAATAGGGGACGTTGATTTTTGCACAGCATTGGAAGTAACTTGCTGATTCGGTGGCGCGGCGGTGTCGGTTGAAGACGAGGAAGAGCCACAGCCCAAAGAACTAAAAAGAGCTAACAGTATGATAGCAAAAGGTTTTTTATTGAACACCACCCCTCTCCTTCTACTCCACCCACTATAGTTATCGGCGAACTTCCAAAAAAGTTGCGTGTGCGTGGCAGATTTTTTTACAGGAGAAAGGAGGGAAAGAGAAGACAAACAATCCCTGGTAGATGGAAGAGCTACCCGAGCCCTTGTTAGGGGCTTAAAAGAAGCCAAAAGCGGCGCTTGACGGTGCCGTGGCCCTGCACTTTCGATGAAAGTGGGGGGAGGACAGCTTTGTTTCGTGAGGGACAAAGCCGTAAGGTTTGAGGCGAGTCTTCGGGCCGTAAGGAAGGATAGATAAGTCCAAAACCTAAACCGGTCGGCCAATGGAAATCGAATGGCGAGCCTGCGCAACTATGGCGAAGCCAAATACTAACAACGATCTCCGAATCATGGTGAGTGCGGACGGCACGAAGACATAAGGGAAAGAAATTGACCCACGGAGGTCTGGCAGGAACAGGAGAGAAAACCTTCTGTAGAAAACTCGCAAGAGGAATCGAACGCCTGCCAGAAGTCAGGGCGACGTAGTAGCGACAAAGGCCAATGAAAGTTGGCTGACCGTGTGCAAAAAAAAAGCACACGGGCTACCACCGCTACGAAAGTGACGATGGTGGACGCGAAGGATCGCCACGAGGAGAGAAGACAAGCACGGAGTAGCCAAGAGGAGTAACTCAAAGAAGTAAGGTAGGAACCAATAATGGTACAACCACCTTAACCTTGAGCGAAGAATACTCGTAATAACCCGTGAACTTGTCTGTACCGTGAAAGGTATCCGACATTCGGGCAACACTCGTTGTAGCGCGTAGCGCGGGAAATCCGCACACTACGTGCAACGGGGGGAAGGGGGCGGCAGATTCAATCTGCCCCTCCTCCTATCTCGAT
>JACRBV010000085.1 GCA_016213065.1 Deltaproteobacteria bacterium | reverse complement strand
GTGGTATGAAAAGCATGTCGCCGGAGCCCAGCAATGTTTCCGAACCCATTTGATCCAGAATAGTGCGCGAATCGTGTTTGGAAGAAACCTTGAAAGAAATGCGCGCGGGAAAATTGGCTTTGATGAGGCCCGTGATGACATCTACACTCGGCCGCTGTGTGGCCAGAATCAGGTGAATCCCGGCGGCTCGGGCCATTTGTCCCAATCGAGTGATGGTTTCTTCAAATTCCTGCGAAGCCACCATCATCATGTCGGCCAACTCATCGATGATGATGATGAGATAATATAATTTTCCGGTGTGGCAGATGGCTTCCTTATTTTTTTCCAGTGTGGCCTTGGCTTCCTCTTCGGACATCAAAGTGAGTTGCCCCTTCTCGACTTTTTCATTGTAGGTGAGGATATTGCGCGTGCCGATATCCGCGAGCAGGCGATAGCGCCGCTCCATTTCGCGCAGAGCCCATTTCAACGCGGCCACAGCCTGTTTTGGTTGCGTCACCACGGGCAAAAGCAGATGCGGAATGCCTTCATAAACACTGAGCTCCAGTCTTTTCGGATCAATCATGATAAACCGGACTTCCGCGGGCGTTGCTTTATAAAGAGTACTGATGACCATGCTATTCAAGCCGACACTCTTTCCGGAGCCCGTGGCACCGGCAATCAAGAGATGCGGCATTTTGGTGAGATCATTGATGACCGGACGTCCTTCAATATCTTTCCCAAGCGCCAGCGTCAGTTTCGATTTTGATTTTTGAAAAGCGGGTGAGCCGATGATGTCTTTTAACCAGACTGTTTCTCTTTCGTGATTTGGAATTTCAATTCCCAGCGCGGCTTTGCCCGGGATGTGAGGAACAATGCGAATGGATTTTCCTCCCATGCTCAAAGACAGATCGCTTTCAAGATTGACTATTTTGTTGACCTTGGTGCCTGCGGCCGGTTCCACTTCATACATCGTAATGACCGGTCCGGGATGAATTTCGGTCACACGCCCCTGTACTCCATAATCGAGTAATTTGTTTTCCAAAAGTTGGGCATTTTTTTTGAGAATTTCTTCATCAACAACGGTTTTTTTCTGCGACTCCGCATCCAACAGAGAAATAGGTGGAGGATTAAAATCAGAAGTCCCGATTTTTAAAAAGTGGAGCTGATCTTCTGTGTTCGGTTTTTTGCCGCTGTCCGCGCGTTCATAAATTTTTGGTTCTTTCTTGGGACCGTGGATGCGTAAAGGGCGTTCTTCGTCCTCATCATCTTCTTCCTCGTCTTCATCAACCTCTTCGTCTTCAAACTCCTCTTCGTCCTCGTCTTCATCTTCCTCTTCTTCGGTATCTCCATCCCCTTCTTCATCGTCATCGGGACCGAAGATGGCCATGAATTGGCCTTTTATCCAACGTCCTGTGCCCGTCACGCCCATTTTTGTTCTTTCGAAACTGACGCGAAACCATTGTCCCATCTGCAATGCAAAATATTTGAGCAAGCGATAGGCATTGATACACAAAGCGGAAACTTTTAACTCCGTAGCCAAAATAAAAGAAAGCACAAGTCCTGTGAGTGTAATGACTTCCGCGCCGACTGGATTCAAATAATGGACGAGCAGTTGGCTCAAGAGGGCGCCCAGAATGCCGCCTCCGGCGAAATTGTGACCAGAAATACGCACGGTGGGAAAATGGAGTTGAAGCACCGTCGCGACAAAAACAAGCAGAAGCAAATAAAGAAGGATATTTTTAAAAGAAAGCTCCATATCGGTGCCCTTGAACTTCATCGTTCCGACCAAAAAGGCAAGGCCACACGCCACGTAGGCGCAAAGTCCAAGGCTTGTGAAAAGAAAGTCGGAAAGATAGGCCCCAATGATCCCCCCCAAATTGGCAATTGTTTGAACATTGGAGGCGGCATTAAAACCCGGGTCGGTGGGATGGTAGGAAAAAAGACAGAGAGTGGTAAAAGCACCGAGGGCATAAAACAGAATTCCGAAAACTTCTTTGCGATGAGCGGGAGGGGGGGAACGCCTAGCACTTTTGGAATAAGCCATAAAATCAACCCTTTAGCAAAGTATCAACAAGTGTGGATAACTATATAAATTTAAATGACTTTTGGATTATAAAGATTTGGTTGAAGCGTGTCAATGAAATTGGCTGGGGTTTCAGGAAATAGCCTTCAAAAAAAACTCCGGTTTCAAAAGAGCCTGATCTTCGAGTCGTTCCAAAAAGGGCGAAACATCTTTTACGAGTTGTTTCCAATCAACAGAATTGATTTTTTCGATCAAATAATCACGCCAATTTTTTGCGGGCCACGGTTTTGAGATTGTTTGGGCCAAAGCATTTTGGAGCAGGATAAGATTCGGTTCCACCGGAGGTCTTTGGGTGCGATACCAAAGCAAATCGTAATAGTCTCTCCCTTTGAGATAGTTTCTTGTGCAGAGGGCGTGAATTTTTCCCGCCATCAGAGAGGAGAGATCATAATGGCGGAGGGCAAACAAAAAATATTTGTTGATGACCTGCGTTTCCAGCATGGCTCCTTTTGGAGGGCGGGTATCCACTTCAATTTTGATCGAAATTTTTTGTCCGCTTTGACCGGAAAGTCCGGCTTCTTTTAAAAGACCTGCAATGCGCACCCAACCGCTGTGCGCCGTTGTCTTTTCATTCCAGTTGACGGAGGCATCGAAACGGGCAAATTCCAGATCTCTTTTTAATTTTGCCAGCCATTTTTCAGGATTGTAATTTGTTTTTTCTTCCAGACTAAAATCGAGATCCTCGGAGAAACGAGGGAGATTATATAAAAAACGGAGAGCTGTTCCCCCGACAAAAGACAGACAACCAAAAGCTTCACTCTCGTGCAATGACCTTAAAACAAATGCTTGCAGATATTCTCTCAAAGCATTCATTTTGTCATTGGGATTGATGGCCTGTTTTGCAACAGCCAGTGCCTGTTCTTTCATAAAAAATCCTTAAGCCGGAGAATGGTTCGCATCAGGCGAGCCGACCCCCATTGCTTGACATAAGTAGTGAGTTTTTCAAAATTGATTTCTTCAAGATTTTGAAAGCGCATCTCTTTAATCCGATCCGTTGTCCATTCTCCGGAATTCAAATGAAAATAATCGAGAAGCCCTTTTTCAGGTTCGGCGATCCAAACCGGAATGTTCTTCATTTTTTGGGACACCATCCCCCAAAAAAAATCTTTTTTAAGTGAAGAATAGGTGAAGAGTCCCAGACTATTTTGAAACGTGCGTGTCACGCGCGTGGTGACACTGGTGAAGGGGATTACTTTTTCCGGAATTAATCCATAATAGGCCAGCGCCCAAATGCCGCTTAAATAGGAGGGACGATAGAGTTCATTGGCTAAATGAAGTGGAGAAAGTGAAGCTTTGCGATAAGGATCAGACAGGCTGTAAAGACCTCGTCGCAATTGGGTAATTTTATTTGACTTTTTCCATTGTGAGAGTTGGGTTAAAAGATGTTTTTTTGGTTCTCCCGATGCTTGAGTGAGGGCAGGGAGATCAAAAAAAGGAAGGTTTCCTGCAACATGGACGAGTTGATCAAATTTCATTTACATAAGTATAAAATAAATATGATTATTGTAAATGAAAATTATTCCTATAAAGGGGAGCAACTTTTATGGGAAATTGACGATAACTATAGAGAATGGGACCGATCACTTCATTTACCGTTATAAGTGGCTCAGAGCTGGAAAGCTTTAGCGCTTTTGTCGGGGCCATTGAAAGGGGCTGGGAAGGCAATACTGTAACAGCCTTGGAAGAGATACAAACAGCTCTCTCGATCATGAATTTGGGTCCCAAGGCGAATACTTTTTCCGGACAAATTCAAAATTATAGAGAAGCCGTTGCCCGCCACGATTCCGTAGAGCAACGCCGGCTGTTGCGCCAAATTGCGGCAGGGTTTTCCATCGCGCAATATAAAGGAATCCGTCCTTCCAAATTACAACGATTCGCCTCGTTGGCCGCTGTACGAGAACAACTGGGGAAACTCTGGATGAGACGCACCCCGACAGCTTCTACAGCCTCAACAGTCTCAACAACTCCTGCCGTTGAAAAAACTTTAGTTCATAAAGCACCTCGCGCAGTAATCCCTCCGCTGAGTTTTGAAGAACGAGTGAAAGGTAGCGTGATAGGCGGAGCGATTGGAGATGCGCTGGGACATCCTACGGAATTTTTAAATCTGGAACAAATTAGAGAGCGTTATGGAGCGCAGGGGGTTCGGGATTTTGTTTTAGTTAAAAGCCCGTCTGGTGAGACACGGTTTATTGGCGGTACCTACACGGACGATACTCAAATGACCCTTGCTGTTGCCAACGCCCTTCTCGACACAGAGGCGGGATATCAAGGCGATTTAGCCGGGGCTTTTTCAAGGCGTTTTGTCGAATGGCTGGATTCTCCCGATAACAATCGTGCCCCCGGAAACGCATGCCTCAATGGCTGTAACCAATTGAAGCGTGGAATACCGTGGTATGAATCGGGAACTGAAAATTCAAAAGGTTGCGGTGCGGCTATGCGTGTGGCACCCATCGGTATTGTCTATCATCAACAGCCGGAAAAACTGGACGAAGTCGCCCTGTTTTCAGCCATTCTAACCCATTGGCATCCAACGGCTTACGCGGCGGCAATTGTGGGTGCGCGACTTGTTGCTCATGCTTTACAATCCGCGAATCCAGAAGAGTTTAAACGAACGGCTCTGGGTACTGTGGCAAACTACCTTCCGGCCAGTGGCAAAGAAGCGATAAACGCGCTTGAAAAAATTCCTCAGGCATTGACCCTGCCTCCGGATGAAGCCTTCGCGTTGTTGGGTGGGGGGTGGGTTGCGGAAGAGGCGGTGGCGGGGGCTTTGTATGCCGTCTTGTCAACACCCAATTTTGAAGAGGCTGTTTTGAGAGCCGCGAATACCAACGGAGATTCCGACAGTCTGGCCGCAATCGCGGGCGGCATCGCGGGGGCTTTGTATGGTCTTCACGCGATTCCGGAAAAGTGGGTGGAAGGAGTGGAAAATGGGGAAACATTGTTGACATTGGGCGGTGATTTGGCTGAACTCGCGAAAGAAGTTTCGAAAAAAGATCCTTCCGAAAGGGTACTCCGTATGCATGACCCTGATTTGATAAAATTTCCGGAAATACAGCGCTACTCGCGAGACCCGCAGGCCACCGTTGATTTGTTTGTTTTGATGTTCGCGGACAGAGCGCGTGCCTTGATGCCTTTTTTTAACCATGACATCTGGATGGATACACGCGCGACGGACGATGATAAAGTCCGCATTTCAAGACGCTATCGCGACCGCCTTATCCAATCAGGGCAACGACATGAGTCGGAAATCGTTCC
>JACRBV010000084.1 GCA_016213065.1 Deltaproteobacteria bacterium | reverse complement strand
TGGAGGATCTGGATAAGCTTCTTGAGAAGCGCTAAGACTGATTGATAATATCTTACTGCTCTTCAGGCAGGTGTAGAGTTGCTTAAAATAATAGCTACCAAAGAAAAAATAGAAATCGTGGGCTGTTTCCGCCCCGCGAAGGCGCGCCTCGGGCGGGCGCCTGAAAAATCTACGCGCGCCGCAGGCGCCCGCCCGACAGAATGGCTTCAAATGGCCATAAAATCAGTTCGAATTTTTTCAAACAGGGAGCACCAGATTTCCCCGTGACAAGCAAACAAAACCAGCTATAATCAAACCGATATTTTTCTCGTCTCACAGCCTTCTTATGGATGATCAATTACAAACTCCTCAGCCGCATTCTGGCGGCACTACTCCGCCCCAAGTACAGCCTCAGGGACAAGGGCAGCAGCCGCAGGGAGCCAAGCCAGCTGGCGCGCAGCCCGCAGGAGCTCGGCCTGCCGGAGCTCAACAAACGGACGACAAATCATATCTTCGCCCGCGACCTCCTGACCCAGCTCTTGGAATAGGGGCTGTGGGGAGTTTTTCCACCACGGTTTCGGTTCCTCCGCACCCGAACACGAAGTTTGATGAAGCGTATTTTCTCAAAATGCTTTCCGGATCCATTTCTTTGACGAAAAACGAAAAAAAGAAAATCGTGGAATCCGTGCCAAAACTTTCCCAATACCAGATTGATGAACTGATCAAAATCTTCGAAGAAGAACGGCGTAAATTCGCGGAACTCGATGATAAACACCAGGTAAAAATCCGCGAACTCCAGCAAAAACAGGTTGAAGACTGGAAAGATTTGGAAATGGAAAAGGTGCAAACAGCTCAAAAAGGAGAAGAGGAAGATAAAGCAGCGGCGCTCCGGCAAAAACTTATGGGCGGGCCGCAAATTCGAATTTGTCCACACTGCAAAACGCAATTGCCTGACCCTAAATCTTCCCAATGCCCAAAATGTCAGGCAAGACTGTCTTAAGTTGTGATAGAGTAAGGACAACGTTTGCTCCATCATGAAATTTTTAAAAGATATTTCTCTCAAAGGGAAAAAAATTCTCTACCGAGCTGATCTGAACAGCGATATTCGCGATGGAAAAATACAAGATGACACCAGAATCCGGAGTGTTCTCCCGACATTGCGGTATTTGCTCAAAGGAGGTGTTATACAGATTATAATTCTGGCTCATCAGGGGCGAGAAAAAAACCGTTCTCCGGAATCAGTTCTTGATCTCCACGCGAAACGATTGCAAAAACTGCTCAAAAAACCTGTGCTCAAGCTTGACCAATGTCGTAACGTCAAAATCCCAAAAACCGCAAAAATTGTGGTTTTGGAAAATGTCAGATTGGACGACGAAGACCATTCGGATGAAAAAAAACGAATGGGTTTTGCAAAAGCGTTGGAGAAATTGGGCGATGTGTACGTAAACGATGCTTTCGGCGCCTGCCATCGAGACCACGCCACGATCAGCTCTCTCCCAAAACTCATGAAAGAAAAAGCAGCTGGGCTTCTTCTTCAACAGGAAATCGCAGCTTTGAATCCGTTGTTGCATGGAAAAATCGAATCGCCATTTACGATCATTTTTGGTGGCGCGAAAATTGACACCAAAATCGGAGTCTTGGAGTATTTCGCCCAAACCGCTGACGCGGTGCTCACCGGTGGAGGCATTGCAAACACTTTTCTCTTTGCAGAAGGCTATGACATCGGCGAATCCCTCTGTGAAAAAGAACAGCTCGAAACAACGCAAAACATTGCCATGAAACTTGGAAACCGCCTCCATTTGCCGGAAGATGTGGTGTGCGACGATGAAATAACAAGCTGGGCGACTGCTGTTGACGTGCCAAGCGAAGACGTGGAGGGCGACATGAAAATTCTTGATGTTGGGAAAAAGACCGTTGCCAAATACGCAAAAATCATCAAAAAATCAAGAACCGTGCTGTGGAATGGCCCACTTGGTTACGCGGAATATAAAGTTTTTCGTCACGGAACAGAAGCCATTGCCAAAGCTGTATCAGCCTGCAAAGGCACAACTATCATTGGAGGAGGGGAAACTGTTGCCGCCATTAACTTCCTAAAAATACCTCATTCCAAATTCACTCATGTTTCTACTGGAGGGGGGGCGATGATCGAATATTTGAGCGGGAAAAATTTGCCCGGGATTGAGGCGCTGGAAAACTAGGGACATGTTGAAAAATGTCCTCAGTGACCAGCCCCCCAAAGGCAGAGCTTCTGAAAAGACGCGGTCATTTCGCTCCCGCGTGCGAAATGCCGCTTCGCTCTCGGCCTCGCTCTCACCTTTCGTGCTTTGCCCTCAAGGTGAACCATGCTCGCTCGGCCTCCGAGAGACTTTTCAGAAGCTCTGCCTTTGGGAAGCAT
>JACRBV010000083.1 GCA_016213065.1 Deltaproteobacteria bacterium | reverse complement strand
TTGATTTCGAGAGCTTTCTGAAAAACCTCGATCGCCGATTCAAATTTTCCTTCCACATGATAGATAACCCCCAGCATATTGTAAACATCGGCATAGCGCTGATTTTGATTCACTACTTTGCGCAAAAAACGCTCGGCGGTGACGTAATCTTTGTTTGCAAAACATTTTTTCCCTGTCTCCACCAATTCCTGAATGTTGTTCATAAATGCTCCTTATTTCTTCACTCTGTTTAAAAAATATTTTTCGGCTTTTGCACTCAAGTGATCTTTCGGAAAATTCTGAAGCAAAGTTTCAACGGCTTGCCGCGCATTTTCCTGACGTCCTTCTATCATGTTTGCTTTGACCAAGCGGTAAAGACTTTTGGCGGTCAGAGGCGACCGCGGGTATTTGTCAACCAGCTCTTTGAAACGTCCGATGGCCGAAATGTATTCTCCGGTCCGGTAATAAAAATTGGCTATATAATAGATGCGCTTTGCCAGACGGCCATGAACGGCATTGAGGACCTCCACAATCTGGTCATGATAGGTTCCTTGGGGGGCGGCACGCAAAGCCATCTCCAACTGTTCGCCCGCCTTGACAAGATATTTCTGATCCCGATCAACCGCCTTTGGCGCCTCTTTAAAATAGGAAACACCGGCGCGATACAAGGCATAATCCACCTGAGGATGATTGGGATGCAGTTTGACAAAGTTCAAGTAAGTATCGGCCGCGAGAAGATATTGCTGTTGCTGAAAATAGTTTTCGGCAATGCGCAACTCGGCCTCCTGCCCTTGTGCTGTTTGTGGAAAACGGGATTTGAAAATTTCAAGGCACTCTGTGGCTTCTTCATATTTATGGTGTTGTGAAAGGGAGAAGCATTTTGTAATTTCAACTTCGGGATCTTCTTTGCCGATGTCGAATTTCTGTTTGGCGCAACCAACTGATACCAAAAAGGGGAGGCAAAACAAAAATATCCGGCTTCGTTTTTTCATGGAGGCGGATTGTAGGGTTATTTAATTTCCAAGTGCAACAGGAAAGTTGACAAGTGTAAGGTCAAAGAGTTAAATCTCGTCTGGTTTTATGCCGCAAATTGACTTCACAACATTTATTTTGTCTCTGGCTTCTTCGGTTCAGGTGCATATGGGTGCTGTGCCCGACCCCACCACGAAGACAACGACAAAAAATCTAACAATGGCCCAGCAAACCATTGATATTATTAATCTTTTATCTGAAAAAACAAAAGGCAATCTGACCGCTGAAGAGGGAAAAATTTTGGAACAAGTTTTATACAGTTTGCGCATGCAATTTATCGAGGCCAACAAATGAAAAAATATTCTCTTTCTCTGTTTTTTTTGTTCTCTGTTTTTTGTCTTCTGCTTTCTTTCCCCTCCAACGCCGCATGGTATGAGGGTCGTCCAAATTCCTTTGCTCCACTGGTCAAGAAAGTGAAAGCGGCTGTAGTCAATATTTCCACAACCAAAAAAGTAAAGCGCCCGGCAAACCGTTTTCCGCGTTCGCCTTTCGGAGAAATGGATCCTTTCGAAGAATTCCGGAAATTTTTTGAAAATCAGGCACCTCGTGAAGAAGAACAGCACAGTCTTGGAACCGGTTTTATCATTAACAAAGACGGCGATATTTTGACCAACAACCACGTTGTGGGGGACGCCGATGAAATCCTCGTTAAACTTTTTGACGGGCGCAAATTCAAGGCCTCCGTAGTGGGGCGTGATGAAAGAAGCGATATCGCCGTCATCAAAATCAAAAGTAAAGAAGATTTCCCGTTTGCCACGCTTGGAAATTCTGATCTGATGGAACCCGGCGATTGGGTCGTAGCTGTGGGAAATCCTTTTGGTTTTGAGCAGACTGTAACAGTGGGCGTTGTGTCGGCAAAGGGCCGCGTCATACAGGATAGCCGTTCTCCTTTCGCAAAATTTATTCAAACCGATGCCTCAATCAACCCCGGCAATTCAGGCGGGCCTCTGTTCAATGCGGAAGGAGAAGTTATCGGCATCAATACAATGATTTATGGTGTTGGAACCGGTATTGGTTTTGCCATTCCAATCAACCTTGCAAAAGAAGCCGTGCCGCAACTTATTTCAAAGGGAAGTGTCACACGCGGATGGCTCGGTGTGCAGATCCAGCAAATGACACCGGAGTTGGCCGAGTCGTATGGGCTGAAACAGGAACAGGGAGCCTTGATCGGCGGTGTGATGCCCGGGTCTCCTGCCGAGCAGTCGGGTCTTAAAAGGGGCGATATTGTTTTGGAGTATGATGGCAAAAAAGTGGAAGAACCGTTTGATTTAAGTGCTTATGTTGCCAGCAGTACCGTCGGCAAAACCATTAAACTCAAAGTGTTGCGCCAAGGCAAAGAACTGATGATCGAAGCCAAAGTAGGCAAACGGCAGGAAGAGGGAGCCGCCAAACAGGAAAAACCCCAAGCTCCCAAAGAGCAAGCTGTTGCTGATGTATTGGGCCTTTCCGTTCGAGATATAACACCTGAGGATGCGAAGAAACTCAATCTTCCAACTCCCCACACCGGTGTGATTGTCGATCAGGTGCAACCCGGTTCCAGTGCGGAAGACCATGACGTGCGCGAAGGAGACCTTCTTTTAGAAATCAACGGCGTCAGTATCAACAACGCGGAAGACTATGAACGCGAGGCGAAAAAGTTGACTAAAGATTCTCTGGCCCGCCTGCTCATTGGCCGAGGGTCGATGACAATTTACGTGGCGTTCCGAATTTAAATGTCACCAACCGCCGAAATGTTTGCATCCGACCTGATTGGCAATCTTGTGGTAGATCATACACAGGAAACGGTTGGCCGCATCAAAGACATCATCCTTTCTGAAGGAGAAACTTTTCCAAAAATTGCGGGTCTGTTGATCACGACGGAGGAGGGAAAAAAAGAACCCAAAATTCTTCCGATGGGAGAGATCAACCTGATTGGGAAAAAATTTATCTCAACCCGGGTTCCAAAAGAAGAAGTGAGTCTCCTCTCCCCGGAGCATAAAAATATTCTTTTGCTGATGCGCGATGTCATTGACCAGCAGGTGGTTGATCTGGAAGGCGCCCGCGTTATCCGGGTCAACGATTTGCAATTTGCCAAAGTCGGTCATGATGTGCGTTTGATTGCCGCGGATATTGGTTTGCGTAGTGTGTTGAGGCGTCTTGGTCTGGAAAAATTTGCCGGTTGGGTCTTGCGTCTCTTTCATAAATCCATTCCCGAACAACTCATCAGTTGGAATCATGTGCAAAGTCTGGCGGAGGGGAAGGTGTCTCTTTCTTCCAAAGGAATTACGCATCTTCACCCCGCCGATGTTGCGCAGATCATTTCCCAGTTGAACACGGAAAATAAAACGGCCATTTTATCTTTGTTGTCGGACAAAACCGCGGCCGAAGCACTGCAGGAATTGGAACCCATGCTGGCGGCGGTGCTTATCGCGAATCTTGATAATAAAAAGGCTCTTAATATTTTGGAGGAAATGCCGCTGGATGCCATTGCGGATGTGTTGCTTGATCTATCGCCGGAAAAATCGTCAGCCCTGCTTGCCGCAATGAGTGTGACTAAAGCGACCCAATTACGCGAATTGTTGAAACACCCGGATGAAACGGCCGGTGGTTTGATGAAGACAGAATTCATCACTTTGCAGGAGGATATGACTTCGGAACAGGTCATTGAAAAATTGCGCGCAATGAAACCCCCCGCGGAAAGCATTTATTATCTTTATGTTGTGGATGCAGAAAGCCATCTGGTTGGTGTTTTGTCTTTGCGTAATTTAATTATTGCACAACCCACCAAACTTATTTCGGAAATTATAAATCAAAACCCGATCACTGTTTCTCCGGAAATGAAACAGAGGGAAGTCGCGGCCATCATTTCCAAATACAACATGCTGGCCGTTCCCGTCATTGATGAGAACAAAAAAATATTGGGGATTGTCACGGTGGATGATGTGATCGATTTCATTTTGCCCCCGATTTCCAAACGCAAAAGAAAGATGCTCGGATGAAACCCAAAAATTGGGAGTCCAAAAAATGGGACTACTGGAAAATGCGTCTGATGGTTTTCCTCTCTGTTGTGGGACCCGGCATAATTACCGGAACCGCCGACAACGATGCGGGCGGTGTCGCCACCTATTCCATCGCGGGCGCGCATTTCGGTTACCGGATGCTGTGGATTTTGGTGGTCATCACTGTCATGCTCTACGTCACGCAGGAAATGGGAATGCGGCTTGGGGTGGTAACGGGAAAAGGACTTGGGGATTTGATACGGGAGCGATTTGGTCTCCGTTGTTCTGCGGTGCTGATTGGTCTGGTTTTCATCGTCAACCTTGTAAACATTCTTGCCGATGTGGCGGGAGTTGCCTCTGTTGCGGACATTTATCATATTCCGAGAATCATGTTTGTCCCCGTTTTTTCGATCCTGATTTGGTTCGTCATTGTGAAAGGGAATTTTAATTTCGTCCAAAATATCTTTCTTACCTCCAGCGTCTTGTTTTTTTGTTACATCATCAATGGATTTATCGCCCACCCGGACATTCCTTCCATGCTCAAGGGAAGTTTGGTGCCAACCATTTCCATGAATCGTGATTTTATGTTCACCGCGACGGCCTTGATTGGTACCACTTTGACGATTTGGGGGCAGTTTTTTATTCAATCCTATTTTGTCGACAAAGGGATCGACAAAAAACATATCAAAAGTGCCAGACTGGATGTGTTGTTCGGAACTGTTTGGACCGACTTCGTCGCCTATTTCATTATTATTTCGTGTGCCGCAACTCTTTATGTAAAGGGAATCCGGATTGAAACAGCCTCCGATGCCGCATTGGCGTTGGGGCCGTTGTTGGGCAATTTTTCGAAGCATCTTTTCGCATGGGGATTGTTAAATGCTTCTTTGTTGGGTATTTGCGTCATCTCAATGGGGACGGCATACGCGCTTGCGGAAGTTTTTGGAACGGAACGAAAAGTAAACGCCTCGTTTCAGGAAGCGCCGCTGTTTTATTCTGTCATGGGAATTTGCATCGCAATTTGCACGATCGTTGTGTTATTCCCAAAACTGTCCATTATTTTTATCCTGACCGCGAGTCAGGCACTCAATACACTGGTTTTGCCCCTCGTTTTTTTCATCATTCTCAAACTGATCAACGACAAAGAATTAATGGGCGAACACACCAACCGCCCCCTGTCCAATGTCATCGCATGGATTACCATCGGCAGTTTCACCGTCATCTCTCTCCTAATGCTTTTTCTGACTTTTTTCTAACTGACAGCGTATTCAACAGAGGTGGGGCTCTCAACACGTTTTGAAGCATCCAAAATTTCCATGCCGACAATATTGCCTGCCCGATCATAATCCATAATCACACCCGGTTTACTTTCATCGCTTTCTTCAATAGGAGCGTTGCTAAAAGAAATTCTCAAAACATCGACTTCAGAATCGTAGGTGACTTTCATTAAGACCTCCAATACTTTTCTATTTTGCTGGTTCGATAAGCTGTTATAACCACTGTTGGATTTATGGTATCGTCAACGACAACACGGAGCAAGTAAATTTTTCCACCTCCAAAATCTATTTTGGACTGATAAGTTTTTTTGCCGCCGTATTCGTTGACGATTTGTTGCGGTTGTTCCAAAACATTTTCCAACAGTGGTTGGGGGATACCACGACGCTCCATTTCCTGTTTGACATGATTTGTCAGTTTAAATTTCATCGGTTGGTTTTTAATTTGAAAGAGAATGAAGTGCAATGGCAAAAGAGAAAGATCGGGCTGACAGGGTCAGGCCTATAATCCGCAACATCTTTCACTTGGATATAATCTGATCTTGTCTTTTTGATCTACCGATATCATATTGATTAGCATGCAAATGGATCAATGGACATTGAAGGCGCAGGAGGCTTTTCAGGAGGCGCAAAAGCAGGTTTCACAGCGCCAACAGCAGGAATTAACCCCCGAACATTTATTGTTAGCCCTTGCCCGGCAACCCGATGGGCTTGTGCCAGCACTGCTTGGCAAGATCGGGTGCGATCCTCATGCCCTAACGACCCAAATTGAAAAAGATTTGGATCGCCTTCCGCGTGTTTCGGGTGCGGCGTTGGGACAACTTTATCCTTCCAATTCCCTGAGAAAAATTTTGGATCAGGCCGCGAAAGAAGCCGAAGCTCTCAAAGATGAATATCTAAGCGTCGAACATTTTCTTTTGGGAATTGCCGACACAAAAGAAATTCCCGCGTCGGATGCTTTGAAAAAATTTGGAGCGACCAAGGAATCAATTTTAAAATCATTGATGGAAGTTCGCGGCCCGCATCGCGTGACGGATCAGGATCCCGAGGGAAAATTTCAGGCCCTAAAAAAATATGGTCGTGATCTGACGGAACTGGCGCGCAAGGGAAAATTGGATCCCGTCATCGGGCGCGATGAAGAGATTCGCCGTGTAATTCACGTTTTGAGTCGTCGCTCCAAAAATAATCCCGTGTTGATCGGAGAACCCGGCGTCGGCAAAACCGCCATTGTAGAGGGTTTGGCTCAGCGCATTGTTACGAGAGATGTTCCCGACACTTTGAAAGACCGCCGTTTGATTGCGCTTGATTTGGCCGCCCTCATCGCCGGAGCAAAATACCGCGGCGAATTTGAAGACCGTCTCAAAGCAGTCCTCAAAGAAGTTGCCGCCTCGGAAGGCAGTGTCATTCTTTTTATCGATGAGCTTCACACACTGGTGGGCGCTGGTGGTGCGGAAGGCGCGATGGATGCTTCCAACATGCTGAAACCCGCACTTGCGCGCGGCGAACTTCACTGTGTGGGCGCCACCACGCTTGATGAATACAGAAAACGTGTGGAAAAAGATGCGGCACTCGAGCGGCGCTTTCAACAAGTTTATGTGGGAGAACCCTCCGTCACCGACGCCATCTCGATTTTGCGCGGGTTGAAAGAACGCTACGAAGTGCATCACGGCGTGCGCATTCAGGACAGCGCCATCATCGCGGCGGTAACTCTGTCGCACCGCTACATTGCCGACCGCTTCCTCCCCGACAAAGCTATCGATTTGATGGATGAAGCCGCCTCCAAATTAAGAATTGAAATCGACAGCATGCCTTCTGAAATTGATGAACTCGAGCGCCGCATTGTTCAGCTCTCCATCGAAAGAGAAGCGCTCAAAAAAGAATCCGATTCAGCAAGCAAAGAGCGTCTCAAAAATCTAGAAAAAGAATTGGCGGAACTCAAAGATCAATCGCAGGAATTGAAAGCCCACTGGATGCAGGAGCGCGAGATCATCAAGCAGATTCGTCAGGTGAAAGAGCAGGTGGAACAGGCAAGAATTGATCAGGAAAAAGCGGAGCGGGAAGGGGACCTCAACACCGCGGCGGAATTAAAATATGGAATTATTCTGGAGCTCAATAAAAAACTGGAAGCTTCACAAAAAAAACTGGCCGACCTGCAGAAGACTCAAAAGATGCTAACCGAAGAGGTGACCGATGAAGACGTGGCTGAAGTTGTTTCCAAGTGGACCGGTATACCGGTGACACGAATGCTGGAAAGCGAAGTGCAAAAACTCATTCACATGGAAACGAATTTGAAAAAGCGCGTGGTGGGTCAGGATGAAGCGTTGACAAAAGTGGCCAACGCGGTTCGCCGCGCACGCGCGGGACTCAAAGATCCGCATCGTCCCATCGGTTCGTTTATTTTTATGGGACCCACCGGTGTTGGAAAAACGGAAACGGCGCGCGCACTGGCGGAATTTCTTTTCGACAGTGAAAAGGCAATGGTGCGAATCGACATGAGTGAATTTATGGAGAAACACTCGGTGGCTCGCTTGATTGGCGCGCCTCCGGGATATGTGGGTTATGAGGAAGGGGGATATTTAACCGAAGCCGTGCGGCGCCGCCCCTATTGTGTTTTGCTCCTCGATGAAATTGAGAAAGCCCATCCAGATGTTTTTAATATCTTGCTCCAGATTCTGGACGACGGTCGCTTGACCGATGGTCAGGGGCGCACGGTTGATTTCACCAACGCGGTTGTCATCATGACCTCCAATGTCGGGAGCCAATACATTGCGGATGCCAAGGATGAAGAGACGATGACGGAGCGCGTGATGTCTGCGATGAAAGAACATTTCCGTCCAGAGTTTATCAATCGTGTGGATGATCTGGTGATCTTCCACAGTCTCAAGGAAAAACAGATCGAGGCAATTGTCGAAATTCAGCTTAAAAATTTGTTGAAACTTTTGGGCGACCGGAAACTCACATTGAGCTTAAGCCCCGCCGTGAAAAAATTCATCGCGGAACACGGTTACGATCCCGTCTATGGTGCACGCCCGCTGAAACGCGCCATCCAAAAATATATCCAAGACCCTTTGGCCAATGATCTCTTGATAGGCCGTTTCAAAGAGGGCACCACCCTCACCGCCGACCTACAAAGCGGTCAGATTGTTTTTAAATAAAATGCCCAATATCGAAATCAAAGCAAAATATGCCGACGCGAATAAAGCAAAAGCGATTGCGGATAAACTTAAGACCAAATATCTCGGAACGGACCATCAAATTGATACCTATTTCAAAACAAGTGGGGGTCGGTTTAAACTCCGCGAATCTTCTTTAAGCGGCGCGCAACTTGTTCCTTACATCCGTCCTGATCTGGCCGGTCCCAAGAAAAGTGATCATCTGGTCATTCCCGTTGCCGATGCCAATCTTTGCAAATCACTTCTGTCCCAAATTTTGGGAGTGGAAGTCGTTGTCGACAAAATGCGGGAAATTTTTTTGATCGGTAATGTACGCGTACACATCGATTCGGTTAAAAATTTGGGTTCTTTTCTTGAATTCGAAGCGGTGTATCAGAACTTGAATGATGAAAAACAAGAATATGAAAAGGTTGAACTTTTAATAAAAAAATTTGAAATCCGTCCGGAAGATCTTCTGACCGGCTCTTATCGGGATATGGTTTGCACCAGGAATGGGAAGAAATCTTAAAATGTAAATTTTACTCCGTCTGGCGAGTTTTTTTATCTGGCGAGTTTTTTTTCTTGAACTGGAGCGAAGAAGATCGAAAAATCGGGAGATGGAAATATTTTACTGGAAGGATGTTCAGCACAAAGAAGTCGATTTTGTCGTGAAAGACGGCGATTTGGTAAAGGACCTGATTCAGGCCTGCTGGGATTTGTCCAGACCCCAGACAAGGGAGCGCGAAATATCGGCGCTTGTCAGGTCTATGGTGTTGTTCAAAAAAGATGAGGGAATCGTCATCACCGGCGAATACGAAGGCATGGAAAGCATTGACGGCCGGGCAATTAAATTTATTCCGCTGTGGAAATGGTTGCTTGTCCCGCCCGAGTGAAATTGAAAGGTGCCGGGCTTGCAATAGACGCGTTCTTCTTTACTCTGTTTGATGAGTTTTTTTAACATGCTTCTTTATAAATAGTTTTACTTATAATTAAAACATGGTATTTTATGAGAGAAGGTTCTAATTATGATTAAAACTTATATTAAACGTCAAAAATACTTAAGTAAAATAAAGCCTTATATTGATAAGGACATTATTAAGGTCCTTGTTGGGCAGAGACGCGTCGGCAAAAGTTATATGCTCTTTCAGGTAATGGACAAAATTAAGGAAACAGACAGCTCTGCCAATATCATTTACATTGATAAGGAGCTTCACGAGTTTGAAAAAATTTCCGATCACAGATCACTATTAAAATATGTTGAAGATAAATCGAAAGAATCCAATAAACGAAGTTTTCTCTTCATTGATGAAATTCAGGACATAGAAAATTTTGAAAAAGCGCTTCGAAGCCTCAAGTCTTCGGGGAAATTTGATATTTACTGCACAGGGAGCAACGCAAATCTTTTATCCGGAGAATTGGCAACCTATTTGAGCGGTCGCTACATTGAAATAAAAATCAACAGCCTTTCCTATTCAGAGTTTCTCACGTTTCATAAGCTTGAAGAATGCGAAGAATCTTTTTTGAAATATATAAAATATGGTGGCCTTCCCTACCTGATGCATTTGGAGCTTAGTGATGCAATCGTTTATGATTATTTGAAGAATGTCGTCAACACGATTTTATTGAAAGACATTGTTGCGCGTTTTAACATCCGCAGTGTTGCCTTTCTGGAGAGACTTGTTGAATATATAGCCGATAATGTTGGCAGTCTTGTTTCCGCCAAAAAAATCAGTGATTTTTTGAAATCGCAAAAGATAAATATGTCTGCAAATGTTGTTCTGAATTATCTTTCAAATTTGTGTTCGACCTTTTTTATTTATAAGGTCCAGCGACAGGATGTTAAGGGGAAGAAAATTTTTGAAATTAACGACAAGTATTATTTTGAGGATCTGGGGCTAAAGCATTCCATTATCAATTATAATCAGGTTGATATAAATAAAGTTCTTGAAAATTTGGTGTTCAATCATCTTATTGCCGATGGTTTCGATGTTAAAGTTGGACAACTGGATAAGAAGGAAATTGATTTTGTCGGCGAAAAAAACGGGGAAAAGATTTATGTGCAGGTTGCCTACAGGATAACCGAAGAAAACCGTGAAAGAGAATTTGGCAATCTCCTCCTGATACCGGATAACCATCCCAAAGTGGTTGTCTCTTTGGATGAACTGATTGGGGAGACCAGTTTCAAGGGAATCCGTCACATAAATTTGAGAAAATTTCTAATGGAATCCGTTGACGCTTAAGTTTGGCCAACACAACTTTATTCATTGTAGGCAAGCGAAGTTGGTGCGGACAGCAGAAAATTTTCGATTGTCATGCCTGTCACCTGTTTCGAAGTAAATGGCGTATTGCAAATAACCGTTAATTCATCCTTTGGAAATATTTTTGAAAACCAGCTGAATTCAAGCGGGCCTGCCTGCCCCTTTTTCACTTCAATAAAGTTCAGATTCGGAGTTACAAAATCTATTTCGTGTTCTTTTGACGCCCAGAAACTTATGGTTTCCGGATTGGCCCGTCCCATTAAAACACTGCGCCGCCAGATCTCCTGTGCCACAAGCCATTCGATAAAAATCCCCTGTATTTCAGACGGCAAATTTTCAAATTCATGCACATACTTAAGCGACGAAGAATGAAAAGCTATAGCCACCGCAAGATTTATGAAATGAAATTTGCAAGGCTTTCGCATGAGCACGGTTTGTTTGTTAGTTTCTATCGGCCATGAAGGCATAACCGCAAGCAGGTCAGAAAGCTGTTCAACATAACCGCTTGCAACCGTATTATTGGCGAGGCCAGCCTCTCTTGCGAGTTTCGCAAAACCAACAGGGCTACCGCCATATTTCATGATAACGTGCAAAAGCTGTGTTAGCGCCAGCCTATTTCTGCCCGACGAAACAACCTCTCCCAAAACCCAATCACGCACCAGCTGAATAAAATATTCAGGCAGGCGTTCGAATTGGCAGATGTCATTGCAGGCAACGGGGGATCCGCCTGTTAAGAGATATGCTATCCACGACTTGTCGCCGTGCACATTTTCAGAATTGAATTTGAATTCTCTATAAGAGATCGGAAGAAAAATATATTCGTTCTTTGGCAATTTACCCTTTCGCCCCGGAAGTTTTTCCGAACCATGGCGAAGATCCGATGCCTTTGAACCTGTGGTTATGATAAGCACATCTTTGAACAGACCTTGATCAATGATTCGTTTTACTGCTTTCTCCCATTCAGGGACGGCGGTTATCTCGTCGATAAAAAGTCTTTTTACTTTGGCGTCTCCGGCATAGGCGGGATAAAGATTTTTCATTTCTTCCGCGAGTTCATCTGCCGACCCTATCTCGTCCCCATTAAGATAATATGTGGAGGCTTTTCCAAAATCTTCGGCGGACCAGCGCATATTCGTATCAAGCCATGTGCTCTTGCCATATTGACGAGGTCCGCGGATTATTATGAGCCCGGGTTCCGTGGGAAGTTCGTCCAATCCGAATTCGAATCGGAATTGATGGGCCTTTGACTCCATCTCGACAATACGAGGCCACATGTCATCGCGATCGATGTTTCCTTCTGCCAAAAGATGGTTTATCGTCTTAACGTCCATAACGTTAATATACCTAACGTTCTAAACGTTAGCAAGCAAATCCGTTGACGCTTAAGTTTGGTTGGACTATCCCTCCCAGAATGGAATCGCTCCGGTTTTTATCTCCTGCCAAAATTAATCTTTCGCTCAGGATTTTGAATCGTCGCGAGGATGATTTTCACAATCTCCTCATGGTGATGGAAAAAGTAAGTCTGTTCGATGAGATTTTTCTGGAAAAGATTCCAACCGGTATTGAATTAACAGTCCATGGTCCATGGTCCATAGTCCCTAGTCCTATCGAGAAAAACCTTGCCTACCGTGCCGCCAAAATTCTTCAGGAAGTGTCCGACACTTACAGAGGGGTGCGGATCGGGCTGACAAAAAAAATCCCGATGGGGGGTGGGTTGGGGGGTGGGTCTTCCAATGCGGCAACAGTCCTGAAGGGTTTGAATGAACTTTGGGGATTAAATTTGCCCCCGGAAAAGCTCGTCAAAATCGGAGTTCGTCTGGGAGCCGATATTCCCTTCTTTATATATGATGGACCCGCGTTGGTGGGGGGGATTGGCGATTTAATTAAACCTTTAAAAAAGATTGCCAAGTTGTGGATTATTCTAATTAATCCCGGAGTTCCCGTTTCCACTCCTTGGGCTTACAAAACTTGGGATGCGAACGCCTCGATCGAGGGGCGAACAAAACAGCCGCGAAGCGGCGTTGAGGGGGAGGCTCCAACGGCTTTGCCGTTGGAGGGGGCTTTGCCTGCCCCTATGAAACGATTGACACAAGAAAATCAAAATGTTAGGAGGCTCTCCACTTTTGAAGAGGTCCTTCAAGTTTTACATAATGATTTTGAAGACGTTATTTTTCCGGAGTTTCCGGAAATCCAAAAGGCAAAAGAAACACTGGTCAAGGCAGGTGCAAGGGGCACATTGATGAGTGGTTCGGGTTCCACAGTTTTCGGATTGTTTGAAACAAAACCAGCGCGGGATAAAGCGATAACAAAAATCAGAAAAAAAGCGGCGTGGCAGGTTTTTACAGCAGAGAATAACTGAAAAATGTTGGGGCGCCTGGATTCGAACCAGGGATGACAGCTTCAAAGGCTGTTGACTTACCGCTTGTCGACGCCCCATCGAGAGTGGCAAATTTATATATGTATTCGTACAAAAACATCAAGGTCTTTTCAGGAAATGCCAACCCTATCTTGGCGCAGGCCATTGTTGATTGCCTTGAATTAAAATTGGGAAAGGCCGTTGTCAAACGTTTCAGTGACGGAGAAGTTTGGGTTGAGATTCAGGAAAATGTTCGCGGGATGGATACGTTCGTTATTCAACCCACTTCCCAACCCTCCAATGAAAATATCATGGAACTTTTGGTAATGATCGATGCGCTCAAGAGAGCATCGGCTGACCGGATCACTGCCGTCATTCCTTATTATGGTTACGCAAGACAAGATCGGAAAGTGGCTCCGCGCACTCCCATCAGTGCAAAGTTGGTTGCCGATTTATTAACTACCGCCGGTGCCGATCGCATTTTAAGTCTTGATTTGCACGCCGGTCAGATTCAGGGTTTTTTCAATATTCCGGTCGACAATCTTTTCGCGATGCCCGTTTTCATCAAATATATTGAAGATAATTTAAAAGATAATTTGATCATGGTGGCTCCGGATGCCGGCGCCGCAGAAAGAGCCCGCTCTTTCGCAAAACGTCTTAGCTGTCCCATGGCTTTGATCGACAAACGCCGCCCGCAACCCAATGTCACGGAAGTGATGCACATCGTCGGAGATGTGGCCGGGAAAAAAGCCATTTTGATTGATGATATTATTGATACCGCGGGCACGCTGACACAAGCCGCACAAGCGTTAATCAAAGACGGCGCCAAAGAAGTTTACGGGTGTTGCACCCATGCCGTTTTGTCCGGACCCGCTCTTGATAGAATTAATCAATCCGAATTGAAAAAATTAATTACGACCGACTCCATTGCCGTTCGGGAATCCGTTCAAAAATGTCCGAAGGTGGAGGTGTTGTCGGTATCAAGTTTATTGGGAGAAGCGATCCGTCGGATCTACCATTCCGATTCGATCTCTTCCCTTTTTGTTGTTTGAAAATATAACTAGAGTGCATCTCATAAATGGATGTCATCCTGAACGAAGTGAAGGATCTACTTGATAAACAATTGGATTCTTCGCTTTGCTCAGAATGACAGTTTTTCATAACTGTTAGATGAGTTCTAAAAACTGGAGACACTATGGAACGCTTAAAACTAACCGCATCAAGTCGTGAAACAGCAGGAAAAGGACTTACCCTTCTCCGTAACAGTGGTTTTGTTCCGGGTGTTATTTACGGGAAAAAAACCAAACCAAGTTTGGTTCAGATTCCTTTCAAAGATTTGGAAAAAGCCACCACCACAGAAGCCGGCTTCAACGCCATTTTTGAATTGAGCGTTGACGGAAAAGCACAAGGTTTGGTTCGCATTCGTGAATATCAGGCACATCCGATCAAAAGAAATTTTACGCATGTTGATTTTCAGGTAGTGGATCTCAAGGAAACGGTAGATGTGGATGTTCCTGTAGCCGTGATCGGAAAATCAGAAGGCGTGAAAAAAGGTGGAGTGTTGGAATTGCAACGCCGTTCACTTCACTTGCGTTGCTTGGTCACACAAAT
>JACRBV010000082.1 GCA_016213065.1 Deltaproteobacteria bacterium | reverse complement strand
GAACTGGAAGTAGGAATAAAATGCAAGTGGAAACGAGGGTGACGTTTGAGCCATCTTTGGACTTTGGGATGTTTGTGTGTCCCATAGTTGTCGACAATCAGATGGAGATTTAAATCGGATGGAGTTTTTGCGTTGATCGTCTGCAGGAATCTGATAAATTCCTGATGTCTGTGTCGCGGCATACAATCTCCAATCACTGTTCCATCGAGCATGTTTAGCGCTGCAAATAGCGTCGTTGTGCCGTGACGCATATAATCGTGAGTCTGCCTTGCAGGAATACCGGGTCGCATAGGAAACAATGGCTGGGTGCGTTCCAGCGCTTGAATCTGGCTTTTTTCGTCTACACAAAAGACAATGGCTTTGTCCGGTGGATTCAAATAAAGTCCGACAATATCGTGAAGTTTCTCCATAAACTGTTTGTCGCGGCTGAGTTTGAATGTCTTGATCAAATGGGGTTTTAGATTGTGTTGTTTCCAGATTCGTCGGACACTGTCTTTGCTGATTCCTTGTGCTTTGGCCATTGAGCGCTCGCTCCAGTGAGTTGCATTGGAAGGCGTTGTATGTAAGGTTGCATTGATGATAGCAGACACTTTCTTGTAATGAATCTTTGGAATACGACCAGGACGGGGAGCATCTTTTTCCAGACCAGACAACCGGAGAGCTAAAAAACGCTCTCTCCATAGTTGAACGGTTGGGCGGGAAGTAGACAGTTGATGGGCGATG
Organism: Deltaproteobacteria bacterium; assembly: GCA_016213065.1. Lineage (NCBI taxonomy): Bacteria > Pseudomonadati > Myxococcota > Myxococcia > Deltaproteobacteria bacterium. The sequence continues at coordinate 1,642 of JACRBV010000082.1, read as the reverse complement.
TCGTGGTTGAAAATTCCCTTGGCTGCCAATTGAATGATTTTGGCTCGTTGAATCAAACGCAATGGAATACTTTTCCCATGTGACCATCGATTGAGGGTCGATTCTTCTTGAGGAGTAAGCAAAATACGTTCTGCTATGTTCATTCATTGTTATTATACAAGACTTAAATTCATATGTAAAGGTATTTATGCGCCAGCACACTAGTTTGACCAAATCGAATGTGTTCATAAGAGTCTTGACACTTATCTACACTAAGTAGACACGGTGATAAATTCGTTCCGAGTTTTTGACTCATAAAATCACATATGCTAAATTGGGTCCAAGTTTCCACAAAGGAGGAATTGGATTATGGCTCGAGGACCCAAACCGCAACAGATAGTTCGCCTTAATGCAAAAGAATATGAACAATTACAACACATGGCACGATTACGCAAAGCTCCCCATGCTGAAGTGGTGCGAGCCAAGATTCTTCTTTTGGCGTATGAACATCCCGATTGGGATAATGCTACCATTGCACGGAAAGCGGGGTGCACAGATCGTACCGTACGCCAATGGCGAAAACGATCTCGTGAAGGTCCCCTGCTCCAAGAATCGCCGAGATGTGGGGCGCCGCGTTTTTTTTCCCTCAACCCAAAGAGCCCAAGTCACCGCTCTGGCTTGCACGCTTCCGCGCGATAGTGGCAAACCATTTTCACGCTGGTCCAGCTCTGATCTATCCCAAGCAGCGAAAGAAAGAGGCATCGTAAAATCCATTTCACCTTCCACGATTCGACTCTGGCTTCGTCAGGAAAAAATTAAGCCTTGGCAAACGCAGAGTTGGCAACAGCCAACCGATCCCAGATTTTTGGAGAAAGCTACTGTCGTCTTGAATCTCTATGAACAAGCTCAATCGTTAGCTGGTCGCAAGGAAATCGTTGTCTGCGCCGATGAAAAAACCTCGATTCAGGCTCGCAAACTCACGGGCGGAGTGATCGCTGCAAAACCCGGAAGCGTCGTAAAAGTTGGAGATCGTTACGAACGCAAAGGCGCTCTGAATTTGTTTGCAGGACTCTTGGTTCATACCGGTGAAACAATCGCTCGTTGTTTCGAGAGAAAAAGGTTTGTCGAGTTTCAAACCTTTCTTTCGATGATTTTTGAAAGCCTTTGGTGTAAAAGAATCAAAGTGATCCATCTGATTTTAGATAATGGTCCGACCCATGCTCCCAAATCCATTGAAGCATGGATCCAAAAACTGACACTGCCTTTTGAAGTCAAGATCCATTGGTTGCCCATTCATGCTTCTTGGTTGGATCAAATCGAAATTGTCTTTTCTCCGCTTCAAAGAAAGGTTTTGACTTCATCTCACTCCGAAGATAAACAGGATTTAGAAAAATTCATTATGCATTACTTTTCTGAACGAAACAAAAATCCAAAACCTATTCAGTGGAGTTATACCGCACCCCAATTGCGCAAGCAGTTTCAACACAAGTTTATTCCACAGCTAAAAAAAGCATCATGATAAAAACTCGGAACGAATTTATCACCGTGTCTACTAAGATCTCACCATGATGAACGCATTCAAAAGGGACATCTTTGGGTCTTTTCAAACGAGATTGCGCGAATCGAAGAGTCCGCCTCCGGCGGGTCGTTGGTCGACCTTCAT
>JACRBV010000081.1 GCA_016213065.1 Deltaproteobacteria bacterium | reverse complement strand
CCACGCCTTCTTCGTTCCGTCTTTAAGCGTTTCAACATAAATGATGTCACTGCCGTGATTATAGGCAGTCAATTCTATAGCGTTTGGATCGAGTTGAAAAGCCGCCCTGGAACCACCCTCCTGAAGATAAATAACTCCTTCAAAAGAAGCATCTGCGGGAATATAAGAAGGGCGCTGTGTGTTGGTGTTGAGCAGGAAATCCCCGTTCCAACCCGGTTTCATGTCCTTAATCAATTCCGCGGTGGCGTCATTTTGAGTTCCTTGCTGGATGCCGCTCTGACCCGCGGGGGCTTCCCACCGGCCGGTCGCCAAAAATGTTTTGATCACCGCGAGCAGAGAATCAACCTTTGCTTCGGCAAAAATAACATCGGCTCTGTCGCTGTTTTCAAAATCACTCTTATAATATTCTTCCCACTTTTTCGCCTGTTCAATTTCTTTTTTCGCCTGCAATAAGTCCCGTTGAAGCTGTTGTGCTTCTTCCCGCGAAACCGGTGGCGTTGATGTTCTGTTAACAATTGGGTCTGTCATTTGAGTACCCCTTCCGTTTCTTCCGAACCGCCATTTTGGGCTTGGAAGAATTCCCATTCGTTAAAGAAAGCTTGAGAAGTTTTCGCCCACTCTTCATATTGTTTGCCATATTCCCAATCTTCGGGTTTTACATCGCCCTCCACGGCAAGAGGATCTCTGCGAATCACTTTTTCTTTGATATCCGTGTTCATTTTGTTCATGTTCGTTCCAATTTGCTGAGCCGAATCCCCGTCGGTATCTACCTGCATTCCGCCCGGGGTATCATTTTGCTGATGAGTGAATTTCATATTGGCAGGGCCTGAATAATAATCGTCATTCACTCCGTCATGCGTATCTTTATTAGCTCTCTGTGGATCGGAATCTTCTCCATTGAGGATATTAACTTGTTTTGAATTTTTGCCGATGTGTACAAAAATACCTTGATTGATGCTGGAAGTGTTGTTCACATGGTTATCGAGATAAATGTTAGTGTCGTCGTCGAACTTGCCATTGTCTTCCTGCCAGAAAAAAGAAGCGCTTTTGACAGCAATGTCGCCGCCGCCGGAATAGACAAAATTGCGTCCCGAACCGGCATCTACATAGGTGCCATAAGCAGGGTTGTCGGGCGTAATCTCCTTTGCACCAATGGGAAGTAATTCACGAATCTGTTTTTCATCAGGTGGGGGCACAACGATAATGTCGTTATTTTGCGTTCCGGTAATGGACCCTCTAAAACCGATGATAGCCACACCCGTGATGGATTCTCTGAATTGAGGATTGTTGGTGGAGTCATTGGGAAGATAGACTCCGCGGCTGGCGACAGTTTGGCGTTCGGCATTATAACCAAATTTGCCGGCAAGAGAAGGGTCATTGCCTGTTGGGGATAAAAATCCACCAGAAAGTGTAAAGTTGCCGGCCGCTCTGCTCCGTTGAAGATTTTCTCCCTCGGCTCCGGGATCGCCCAGAAATTCGCCTGTGTTGTGGTCATAAGCTTCCGGAGGAATTCCCAGTGCTTTATAGAATGCTTCAATTTCCTGAGTATTGCCGGGAAGCGCCTGCAAGATTTTTGATGTGAGAGATAAGTCAGAAGCATCAATTTCAATGGGACTAATTCTGTTGGAGTGTTTGATAAATTTATCATCGGCTGTTTTTCCGGAAGTCAGTGACACACCCACCGATGTTGCGGCGATATAGTTGGTATCGGTAACAGCGAGAGGAGAGCCCGTGTCCGTTGTTGTGCCTTCCACGCGGATGATGGCAATCGTTTCATCGTCCTTGTTTTTATATTCAATATAAACGTGTCCGGCATCGAGTTCTTTTCCATTATAAGTGATTGGTTCCGAGGAAACCTTTATGGAGGAGGCGCGAACAAAAACATATTTTCCACGCTCTTCGGCGGTAGGAGTTTCCTGACCAACCATTTTTTTCCCGTCTTCGCGGGTAACGGTGGTGAACGCCTTTAATTTATAGCGTGAGCTTTCGCCTTTTTTGGGTTCGTTTAATAAAATTGGTTTTCCGGTGGCCGGATCTTTTTCGACCCAAAATCCTTCCGATGCGACCATGTCAATCTGTGCGCCAAAAGTGCTGTCGGCAAATCCTTGTGCCGGTGGAGTTTTGATCTTCATGGCGACATCAAATTTTTTGTCTGCCTTGCCCGGATTCTGGTCGGCTTGTGCTCTGGAAATCAGCGAAACATTTTTTTCATCAATGAGAGCGGGTTCATAACGCATGTCGAGGTAGGGATCGACCGCGGGTTGCTTGGTTTTGGCGTTCAAAATAACTTCCTGTCCGGTCACGGGGTGTTTCGCCACAATAAAAGAATTTTCGGGATCATTGGGGTCTCCGATATAACCATCGCCATTTAAATCTTGCATGGGCCATGAATAAAGTTCGTTCTGATAGGTGGCTTTGTCTCCCTCTCTCAACGCTTCCGCCTTGCCAATTTCACCATTCACCTTGGCAATGGTTTTGGTCAGATCGTCAATTTTGGCTTGGATAGCCGCCGCTTCGGAAACGCTGAGTCCTCTTTGGATGAGGGCTTTTTCCAATTGCTCTTTTCTTGGAATCAAAAATTTATCGCGGACGGTTTTCATTTTTGTAATGAATTGATCCAAGAACATGCGCCCCTCAGGATGTTCCATCAACCATTCGTCCAAGGTGACAACATTGTTGGGAGCAAATTGATCGCCGGAGGGACCATTGGCACCCCCGATGGAACCTCCAAAGAGGAAGTCAATCGATTGGTCGTCAATCGGGGCGGTTTCCCGCGGAGCGGTTTCCTGAGTGGCCGGATCGCTTCCAGTGAAAATATCGGAGAGGTCTGACAAATCAGAATTGGATGAAGAAGTATCAACAGGAGGAGTATTATCACTCCCACCATTGGTAACCGTCGCCCGTGCTGTAGTTTTTATGATCTGCATCGCAGTATTACTGTGCAAATGGCTTGCCAAGAAGAGGCCGATAAACCGACAATTTCTTTTGTTAATTTATACAATGAAAACAAATAGTTAAAATACATAATCTACTGTCAATTTCTTGTCCCACCGTTGGACTTTGAACGATTTGGGGTTTCTTCCCCCCACCTTTGTGAACTTTACTCTTCCTGCGAACTTCTTAGTTTTGCCTCAATTTCGCGGTCGCGAATTTCCCGGTCGGCTTGATAAGCCTTGTCCAAATTGTGTTGGAGGGTTTTTAAGGCGCTATCAAGGGCATCAATGCGCGAAAAGACATCATAGGCTTCTTCGGGCTTTAAACGGCCTTCTAAGGCGATAGAGAGGCTATTACGCCGCTCCAAAAGATTTTTTCTAAGAGACAGATAGCGACTAATCACCCCGTTGGTTGTGATGGAGCTTTTACCCAATATGGGCATGGGACCCAGAATATCTTTTTCAAAATCCGGAATTTCGGGGACATCTGCAGCTTGTGTTGATTGTAATTGGTTTTGCTGTTGGAGGCCGCTGAACAAAAGATCCATTTCACTGACAGCGCGATGGGGGATGATCGTAGAATCTTGTTCCTCCAGCACATCCGCTTTTGCAGGCGCCGGTGTGTTGGTCGTGAGGGTTTTTGCTTTGGGGTCAAAGTGAATCGTCATTTAAACAGTCTCCTTCAGTTTTGAGATTAAACCCTCTAATTCTGCGATGGTTTCTTTTAGTTTTTCTCCCATCGGAAGATGGTCTTTATGGATTAAACCTTCACTTGAAAGTTGGGTAAAGAGTTTATGTTTGGTTTTCAAAGAGGAGAGAACTTCTTCTGGATTCGATGAAATATCGGGTTGAGTGGGGTTCGGAACAGGTGTTGCGACCTGTTCTGTTGGCTTATGTGAGGCGTTAGATACTTTCATGCACCGTCTAAGATGCAAAAAAGCGGCCAAGTTTAAAGCAATCTATTAAAGGAAGAGAAACAAACTTGGGGTCTCAAGACCCCTCATCCTGTTTAAGTTTTCCTTCTTATCCATTCTTCAAAAAAGGGATCTGAAAAGGAATAACCGGATGAGCGCAGATGTATTATTGAACCTCTGGTTTTAAAAGCGATCTTGTTAAAACGACGGGTAGCCGTTGCCGGATTCATTGAGAGCGGTTCACAAAATTTCGGACTGGAAACCGCAAACTCCTTGGCCCGAGCCAATCTCTGCAAAAGCGCCTGATCCTTGGCATCTCCTATTGCCTGCCACATTTGCAGATACAATTCATCGTTGGAATCTATCTCCATTACAATAATATTTTTCACGGCATCCATAGAAACAATGTCCGCACTCTCCGGCAGGAAATTCCATACGGCCGATGCCAAATGCTGAATATTGGCGGGGATATCTCCTCCCCATTCACAAATAAATGTGCAAGTATCTTCTTTAATCGTGATTTTCCGGGTTGCAAATTTTTTCTGAATAAAGTGGATAAATTCATTGCGTGCTATTGAGCCAAGATGAAATTTCACTGCTGAGTTAAAAAATTTCTCCTTTGGCGAACTGAAAAGCTGGTTAAGAATTCCCATTTCACTGCCCATAAAAACATAGGTTATCCTGTCATGGTGTTGAAATGCCGCCCTCATTTCCGATATAAGATTCATGCCGTCCAAATCTCTGGCAATTTGAAACTCATCGAAACAAATCAAAAAACGCCGTTTATGACTTTCGGCAAGATGTTGCGGCAGATTGAGTATCTCCGGAATTGTCCGTTGAGAAACAGTGCCGGGCCCCTTCCAATTAATTGATGCCGTGGGCGAACCATCATCAGACAGCTGTATATCAAGGCCGAACCCTTTGAGGCCTGACTTCAAAAAATCAATGGCACGCCTTGAGACAGATGTTTTTTGAGTAAAAACATCTCCATACCGTTCAATAAATGATTTTATCGATGTGATTGGATCGAGGTTGAAATAAAAGGCGTCGATATTCTTTGTTGCAATTTCCTTGAAACAATTCATCAATAGCGACGTCTTGCCAATTCTTCTATCGCCCGTGATGAGGACGTTATTCCTGTCTTGCAGAAGTTTCAGGAGTTTTTGTTTTTCTTTGACACGATTAAAAAAATCTCCGTTTCCTACAACTTTTCCATAAACAAACGGATTATTATGTGTCGGACTTTTTCCCATGCTTCAATCCTATATTTTCATGCAAAAAATGCAATGCAAAAAATGCATGATTTAATATAGGACCTTGGTTTACAAGAAGGGCTAGGTGCCTTCTTGCCACGAGGCCAGATATTTTTCCTGGTCGGGTGTCAGGTGATCGACTTTGGCGCCGATTGCCTCGAGTTTCAGTTTGGCAATTTTGCTGTCGATAGCCTGTGGCACGGGATAGACTTTCTTTTCCAGTTTGGCGGCATTGGCTACCAAATATTCCGCGCATAGGGCCTGATTGGCAAAACTCATATCCATCACGCTGGAAGGGTGACCCTCCGCGGCGGATAAATTGACGAGACGTCCTTCGGCCAACAGATTAACTCTTCTGCCGCCGGACAATTTATATTCTTCAACAAAAGGACGAATGGTTCTCTTCGAAGAAGCCAATTTTTCAAGGTCTTCAATGGCGATTTCGATATTGAAATGGCCCGAGTTGGAAACAATGGCGCCATCTTTCATTTTTTCGAAATGTTCTTTGCGGATGACGTGTTTGTTTCCGGTTACGGTGCAGAAAAAATCACCAAGAGGGGCGGCCTCGGTCATGGTCATGACGCGGAAACCGTCCATCAATGCTTCCAGAGCTTTCAATGGATT
>JACRBV010000080.1 GCA_016213065.1 Deltaproteobacteria bacterium | reverse complement strand
TTTCGAGGTGAATGTGGGGCAATCTCCAAGATGCCGACTGACGGTTGCAACATCACAAAAACTTTCTTCACTTTATTCTTTGCGCGTAACAAAAGTTTCTGAGACGGGCTCGCCTGTAACTTCACCCAATTCCGCAATCAACGCTTCCAATTTTTTTAATTCTCCGGGAAATTATATCGTCGATGGCATCTGCCAAGGCTCTCTCAAAAACAACAAAAAACTCTTCTGCGGAAAAACAACTCAACAGGCGAATATCATAGTCGGCGTGAAAACATATGCTGGTCGCCTGAATGCGAATACGGCTCTTGTTGTGTTACCTTCGGACACAATTGCAAATTTACCCCCCTCTTTGCAAAATGCTGTTGCTTATCGAATTCTAAGGAAGGAAAACTTAAGCGGCGCCACATCCACAGTTGGCCAAGTGGACGCACAAACCATGCGAGAAAAAGGATTTATTGACAACGGTCTGTCTCCTCACATCAATTACAGCTATGCTATTCAAACAGTTACCGCCACTGGCCCCGGTGAAACATCTTTATGGAGAAAAACTTATTATTATCCGGGAAAGTTGGTTTTTACCTTTGATCACTTTCCCCTTCCGGGAAGTCCAACTTCCTTCAGTTTTTCCTTTATTATGGATCACTCCAAGCCAGCCGACACACCTAATGCCGTTGACATAAGGTTGATGGGTGCAAGGGGAGAGGATCCCTTTCGTTTAGTTGTTTCGAGCAAAATAAGAAGAAGAGCACCAACACTCTATTTAAATTACTGGGACTGGTTTAATATTCCATTCTCATCCTCCTTAGTAACACAAACAAAAGAAGGCTATATGACTCTTGGTCTCAATGGGCCTTCGGGAGAAGTGGTACACGAGGCTAGCGATTATACCGATTCTCCGGCACACAAAGCAATTATGTGGTTTGTGGGCGATGCCGTTATGCAAACAGAAGTATTTAACAAAGACGTCAAGAGACAGAGGGAGGAAATTGAGACAGGTCTGACTCAAGGCCGGCCCACGATCGAAGATTGCAGTTTTGAGGGGAATCAATTTGTTTGTGAATTATTTTCCAACAACTTTGGCATGGCCCCCCTTGTCATCCCCACTCCCCATCAGCTTTTGGGACAAGCTCTTGTTCGTTTTTTCTATGACGTACAGGATCCAGAAAGTGGTCTCTTGCGATCCAACGCCTGGCGTTATTGGCTTGATCAAAAAACGGGTTTAGACCCCCAGTTTTTGTACTCCCATATGCAAAGTGGTTCCTTTGCGCTTATCAATCCTACCGATCCATTGCAGACTGTTCCCTACGCAATGGCTTTGGCAACAGTAATGGCTCAAAAAATGCTTGAAGCGGATGCCGATCCCACCGTCAATGCCGGCAACGATTTCCGTACCCCACCAAACTGGGTTTATACGAAAGTTTTGGGAAACAGGGGTAGCGGACTTTACAATCTCTTCCGGGCCGGTTCGACTTGGACCGGTGATTGGGAAAAAATCTTTGACGATCTATTTTATAAACGGTTTGCTTCCCCGCTTCTTGAAAACATCAGGACGGCCGCAACGCTCATACCAGCGGATGAAACAGCACTGAGAATCAGTTTTATGAAACTTTTTATCGGCCTTCAGCAGGCCTATCAAGGAGGTTATCACGGTCGTTATACATTGGGTGAATTAACCAAAGGTTATTCTGAATTATACAAACTGATGGAAGTACCAGATAAGACCAATTATAATGGAGCTGGTTTCTTGGGAGAATATATCAACCGGCCTATATGGCCGGGAGAGGTTCTTGATTGTGGAGGTCCTTGCACAACTGAAGAAACAATGCGCTTCCCAAAATGTGGTGACGGCGACTACGCGGACTACATAAAAAAACTGGGAGGATATGAATACAGTGGAAGACATGTAGATGGCTACCTTCAAGTCTTAGCCCGTGCACAACACCCACGAAATGCGGCCTTTCAACGTGTGTTAGCCACCATTATGGATGCTCATCGACAAGGCAAAGTTCTTTTTAAGACGCTTCCAGTTTCAGTGGGTGGGCAAGAAGTCAATGACACCAAAAGCATAGAACTAAATAAATTCCACTGCTTAAGAATAGCAGAGGACGAAAACACCCAAGGCATATTGTTGCATGAGGGCGCCCATCTCGTTCATGACCTCGTAATACCGGATTTGGACTATCAGACTGTACAAACGCAAGGAGGAGAAGCATACGCAAACCATCTTGCAAATCGATATTGGGAATGGACAGAATATCGAGCTTATCGATTTGGGCTTTGTACGACTTCCTTTATGGCAAACGAATGGAAATGTAATAATGAAAGAGATTTTTTATATGAACGGTTTTTTAATCCCAACGGCTGGGACTGGTATCGGAAATTTTGGAGTGAAATAGGTCTTTGCACCCAGAATCATGATCTTATCACCAAAAAAGAGTGCCAAAATGTTGATGATCTGGATTGGCTTCCAATTGGTGACGTTTGTAATCCCTACACAGAGACAAGAGGCAACTGCCCTGATCTTCCCTAAGAAGCAACTCTTGACTCCTTCCAACCGATAATAAATACAGGAGGACAAAATTATAAAGAGAACCCTTGCTTGTCCCAAAAACATGGAATCTCTCCCCGCCGCTTCCCCTTATTGCCTTGATCACGCTGAGGCAACAAATGCGGAGGTTCAGATTTTTTGTAAAAAAAATCCCCATTCTATCGTGGCAAAGAGTCGTGCCTGCCAGCCGCCCCCTACGGGGATGAACAATGCCAGTCAACCTGCGGTTGGTTTTAATTGGAAAAGTGCACAAGCCTATTGCAGGGCACTTGGAAAACGCCTACCCACTAATGCTGAATGGGAAAAGGGCGCCGAAGGACCTCAAGGATATCCCTTCGGAACTCATGACGGAGAAATTTCAAAATCGCGGGCACACTATGATGCTCAAACAACAGCATTGGTTTGCTCTTACCCACCCAATGGTTATGAACTTTGCGATATGTCTGGAAATGTCTACGAATGGACGGCAGAAAAAGTCTTGCGAGGAGGAGCTTGGGTTTCTTCTTCCGGCGATAAACTGAAGGTTGATTTGAAAACTCCTGAAGATCCCAAAAAAGAAAGTGTCAGCACCGGCGTTCGGTGTGCCATCAGTCTTCCTGTAAAAAAATAGAAAACAATTTCTAAAAGGTGCCAACTTTTTGACGACAAAAAGGGGACGTTCCCCCGGAATTTTGACGGTGGGTGTCAAAATCTTGTGGGTCTAGGGACCGGGGGCGAGGGGCAAAATGGGGAGATGAAACCCCTGTGGGCTTTCGTTTGTAAGCAGTGGCGTGTTTAAGTATAAAAATATTTATAACATTTAAGTTAATAAAATCAGTTGGTTATCTCGTTCCTTAAACACCCAAAAACTTAAATATTTCTGCTCTTAATCTGGCAATCATTTTGCAATTACCAACAGGGCGATGAGCGGTAATATTAACAATAAAATGCCCAAACCCCAATTTGCCCCTCTTAATCACCGTAAGGGACATCCCACGGTAGGCGATACCCATGGAAAGAGGCGTGAAATTCAGGCTCAAGAGGGGGGATTACTGGGCAAAGTAACCCAAGGGTTCAAAGATCTCTTCTCGTTTGGGAATAAAAGTCCAAGAAATATCCACGATTTTTCCAATTCCGCCGATAAATATCTGGGCGTTCAAGATACCAACCCGGTTCTTCGAGCCCAAAGAGAGCGAGAAGCGGGCATCAAACCGGGCGGCCCACGCGTCACCGGTCATGTCGACTATCTGACCAAATTCATCAACAGCTACCCCACTAAAAAAATCAAAAATTAAAGTGCAAAAATCAAAATTTTGACTTTTGATATTTGAATTTTTCATTTTTCAAAAGTTAGATCCCTCCCTTTATTCAGGACTTTATGAAAACTTTATGAACTTTATTGACTTTACGAATAACTTTATGTAAACTTCATCAATATGTATCAACCCGCGTTTAAAACCACAATTAGGGTTACCTGTCTCTTGGAGGATATAGCAAAAATCAGAGAACAGATAAGATCCTCTCTCATTCGTGTTCCATGGGTTCCAACTCTGGTCAAAGATGCCATGGCAAGAGCCGCTTGGGGGTCAACGGCCATAGAAGGTTGTACCCTTTCACTTGAGGCGGTAAGAGGGCTTATAGAAGGAAAAGAGGCTATTGGTTATCCGGATAAACACGTCCAGATGGCCGGGAATTATCTCAATGCTCTTACGTGGATACAGAAAAAAGAAAAAACGGCGCAGATAACTGAAAACCATATTTTTCAACTTCATAACATCCTTGGAAAAGGCGCGGTCGATGAAGGACCCGTTGGAAAATACCGAAAAGTGGATGTCAGGGCCGGTCTTCATGTAGGGTCGCCTTGGAAAAATGTTCCCAAACATACGCGTGATTTTTTAAAATGGTTTAACACGTCGGCAAAAGAACTACCCGCTGTTTTCTCATCCGCAATTCTTCATCTTCGTCTGGCCGAGATTCATCCATTTCGTGATGGCAATGGCCGCGTTGCAAGGATTATGGCCACATGGGAATTTTACCGCAGAGGCTTTGACACAATGCACATTTTTGCCTTGGATGAGGTACTTCAGGAAAACCGCGCACTCTACATAAAAAACCTTCAACGCGTTCAGGTGGAAGGGCAGGATTTGGGAGGGTGGATAGAATTCATGGCAGAAACCATCCTTGAAACCCTTGAACGGGTTGAATCGAGAATTCGTGCATTTGGACCCCTGATTAAAGAACCATTGTTTCTAACAGTGCGGCAGGAGAAACTTCTCCGGATATTGAGGGAACGAGGCAAGATGGGCATTAGAGACATTGCCCAAACCCTAAGTGTAACCATACCCGGAGCTCACTATGTTTTGAAACCGCTTCTCAGAGCTGGAATCATTGAAAAACTTGGAACCCACAAAAATACCCATTATGTTTTAGTATCTTTAAAGTAGACGGCAGGGGCACGCCGCCATACAGTTTTTTTACAAAAATCAAAAATAGACCCTTGTCTCGGCCAAAAGACTATGTTAGCAGAACGCCCCTATGAAAGAAGGCATTCACCCAACATTAAATGAAGTCGTTATCACCTGTGCGTGCGGGAATCAGATCAAAACCCTCTCCACAGGTCCCAAGGCTTATGCCATTGAAATTTGTTCCAACTGCCATCCTTTCTTTACCGGCAAACATAAGCTCGTCGATTCCGCCGGCCGCGTAGAACGTTTCCAAAAGAAGTACGCCAATTTCAAAAAGAAACCGAGACACTAGCAGAAGGACCATGGACAATGGACTATAGACTATAGACCCTCCATTTCAGGTCCATAGTCCCTTGTCCATGGTCCATAGTCCTGTTTTTATGTACACCAAAATTGAAAAATTAATTGGGCATTATGAAGATTTGAACCGCAAACTTTCGGATCCGAAAGTAATCGGAGACAATCAACTCTTTCAAAAACTTTCCAAAGAGAGATCGGACCTTGTGCCGCTCGTGGAGACTTATCAACAATACAAACTGGTTGAAGTAGACTTACAGCAAAACAAGGAACTGCTGGAGCAGGAGAACGATCCCGAAATTCGTCAAATGGCCAAGGAAGAAGTTCCGATTTTGGAAAAGAAAATTTCTGATCTGGGAGAACGATTGAAATTTCTTCTCCTTCCCAAAGATCCCAACGATGACAAAAACGTTTTCTTGGAAATTCGCGCAGGCACCGGCGGAGATGAAGCCGCTCTTTTTGCCTCCGATCTTTTCCGCATGTATTCGCGCTTTGCGGAAACACAGCGATGGAAAGTGGAGGTTGTGGAATCCAGTGTTATTGGCATCGGCGGACTTAAAGAAATCATCGTCCAGATCAACGGACAAAATGTCTACAGTCTTTTAAAATATGAAAGCGGTGTGCATCGCGTGCAAAGAGTTCCCAAAACAGAACAACAGGGACGCGTACACACTTCTGCCGTCACCGTGGCGGTTTTGCCGGAACCCGACGAAGTGGAAGTTCAGATTGAAGATAAAGATCTTCGGATCGACACCTACACCGCGGGTGGACCCGGAGGACAACACGTTAACAAAACACAATCAGCGGTCCGGATCACCCATATCCCTTCAGGACTTGTGGTTGCCTGTCAGGATGAGCGCTCACAGCACAAAAACAAGGCGCGCGCGATGAAACTGTTGAAAGTCAAACTCTTCGACAAAATGTTGCAAGAGCAACAGGCTGAAATTGCAAAAACGCGCAAAGGCATGGTGGGAACCGGAGACCGGAGCGAAAAAATCCGCACCTACAATTTTCCGCAAAACCGCCTAACCGATCACCGCATCGGGCTCACGCTTTACCAACTCGATAAAATTATGGACGGGCATTTAGAAGAGGTCCTCTCCCCCATCCGAACTCATTTCCAAACCGAAGCACTCAAGGCAGAAAATCTGTGAAACCTGTTTTGTCCCATTTAAATGAAGCCATCGAACAGCTCACAAAGGCGGGCATGGAATCGCCCCAACTCGACGCCGAGGTATTGCTGGCGCACGCGCTGGGTTGCGAACGGCACGAAGTTTATTGTACTCCGCATCCGCCAAAAAGCTGGCGGATGCTTCGCGACCCGGCAAAGCCGGGTCTTGACGCGGCTACCACAGGGTACCTGTTACCATATGGTAATTTGGAGGTGTTTAAGAGTTATGTGGAACGTCGGCTGAAAAATGAACCCATTGCCTATATTGTCGGCTACAAAGAATTCTGGTCGCTGAAAATTAAAGTGACGCCGGCGGTTTTGATTCCACGACCAGCAACGGAAAATCTGGTGGAGAAAGCGCTGGAGATACTGGACCATGGACTATGGACTGTGAACCATAGACCTAAAATACTTGATTTATGCACAGGCAGTGGCGCCATTGCCGCCGCCTTGGCCAAGGAATTGCCAACGGCAAACATTGTTGCCGCGGATATTTCCGCAGAAGCCCTGCAAGTAGCCAAAGAAAATTTGAAATTCGCTGAAGACCGTGTCACGTTGGTTCAAAGCAATCTCTTTGAAAAAATCACG
>JACRBV010000079.1 GCA_016213065.1 Deltaproteobacteria bacterium | reverse complement strand
GTTGGTGCTCAATATAGACTCCGCAAACTCTTCGAGTTTGCTTCGCGGCCCGGCAAAGCCGGGCCTTGACACCCATGGAAGCCGTTCTCTGAGACATGTCGATGGGGCGCGGGAACAGCCGCAACGCGGCGTTGAGGGGGAGGCTCCGACGGCTTTGCCGGCGGAGGGGGCTTTGCCTGCCCCTATAAACGCCCACTGCATTTTTGAATTCATCTATTTTGCGAGACCCGATTCTCATATTTTCGGGCGTGATGTTTACGAGATGCGCAAAGGTTTTGGAAGACAACTGGCCAAGGAACATCCCATCCCTGCCGACATTGTAATTCCAGTTCCCGATTCCGGTGTTCCAGCCGCTATCGGTTATGCCGAAGAGTCGGGCATTTCTTTTCAAATGGGTCTTATTCGCAATCATTACGTCGGTAGAACATTCATCGAACCCGAAAATGCAATTCGCCATTTTGGTGTGAAAATCAAACTCAACCCAATTCGCGAACTGCTTGAAGGAAAAAAAATAGTTGTGGTGGATGACTCCATTGTGCGCGGCACCACCTGCATGAAAATTGTGAAGATGATCCGGGAGAGGGGAGGCGCAAAAGAAGTGCATATGCGCATTTCCAGTCCGCCGATTTCATGGCCCTGTTTTTATGGAATCGATACCCCCACAAGAGAGGAACTGATTGCCGCGCGCAAAAGCATCGAAGAGATGCGAAAATTCATCACGGCGGACAGTCTCGGATTTTTAAGTTACGAAGGCCTCCGCTGGTTTCAGAAAAAAACCAGCGAGCAGAGCGAGCGTGAGGGGAAGGCTCCGCCGGCTTTGCCGGTGGAGGGGGCTTTGCCCGCCCCTGAAATAGAAGAGTTTTGTGATGCGTGTTTTACGGGTAACTACACCGTTGACCTTCCCGACAGTCCTGATATCGCCGCCATGGCGCGCAAAGCCTATCATGCATCTACCTCTCGCTGACATCGTCCTTTTTTATCCTCTTCTTCTTTTTTGTCTGTCTTTTCATGAAGCGGCTCACGCCTTGATTGCAGACAAACTTGGCGATGACACCGCGCGGTTGATGGGACGTATCACCTTAAATCCCATTCCGCATATGGATCTTCTTGGAACCGTTTTTCTTCCATTGATGGCGTTGATGACGGGCGCTCCCCTAATTGGATGGGGAAAACCGGTTCCGGTTAATCCTTATCATTTCAAAGACCCCCGGCGCGGAAATTTTTGGGTGGCTTTGGCGGGTCCGGTCAGCAATTTTATTTTGGCCTGTCTCTTTGCCTTTTTTTTGCGGTTTCTTCTGATCGGTTTGCCGCATATAGGTGAGGAACATTTGCAAGATGGAAATCTTTTGGGCGATGTTTTGCGCGTCCTCTTTATGATCTGTCAGATGGGAGTTTTTTGAATCTGGCCCTCGCCATTTTTAATCTGATTCCCGTTTTTCCGCTCGATGGAGGTTCCGTGATACGCGGTCTTTTGCCCGAGCGCATGGTTCCATCGTATGACCAGTTCAGTCGTTACAGTGTCATTCTTTTATTGTTTTTGTTTGTGTCAGGAATGTTGCGTTATGTAATGATCCCTGTTAAATTGCTCGCCAGTATTTTGTTACCATAAAAGGAGTGGTGAAAAAGTTGTGTGAGGGGGTTTCGGGGCCGCGGTTCCCGACGGGTCGTCCCGTCGGGCCCGCTTATCGCTCGGCAATTTTGGCTTTATATCCCGTTTGTTAAAATTGCCTGCGCGAAACCCCGAAACCCCCTCACACAACTTTTTCACCATACTTATAAATAACTATGAACCGAATTTTAGCCGGCATCCGGCCTACAGGAAAATTGCATTGGGGACACTATTTTGGTGTTCTTCAAAATTGGGTCGAGCTTCAGAAAAATTACGACTGTTTTTATTTTATCGCCGACTGGCACAGCCTCACCACCGAATACGCCAACACCCAAAAAATCAAAACATGGGTCAAAGAAGTGGCAAAAGATATTTTGGCTGGCGGAGTCAAACCGGAGAATCTTTTTTTGCAATCGCTGGTTCCGGAACACGCCGAACTTCATCTTTTACTCTCGATGATGACTCCGTTGGGTTGGCTTGAACGGGTTCCCACCTATAAAGAAATGCGCCAAGAATTGGTGGATAAAGATCTGAATACCTACGGTTTTTTGGGTTATCCTGTTTTGCAGTCTTCCGACATTCTTTTGTACAAGGCAAACAAGGTGCCCGTAGGAGAAGATCAGGTCTCTCATCTCGAATTTACACGGGAGTTGGTTCGACGGTTCCATTTTTTGACGGGCAAAGAGGTTTTTGTGGAGCCTCAACCTCTTTTAACACAATCCCCCAGAGTGCCCGGCATGGATCGTCGCAAAATGAGTAAGAGTTACGGAAACGCATTGCTATTAGATGATTCTCCCGAAGAGATTGCGGCCAAGGCAATGCAAACTTTGACCGATCCAGCCCGCAAACGTCGTACCGATAAAGGAAACCCTGATGTCTGCACCGTCTTTGATTACCATAAATTGGTCAGTGATAAAGAGACGATAGCGTGGTCTGATAAAGGGTGTCGCACAGCGGGGATCGGTTGCGTGGAATGCAAGAAAGCGATGGCCAAAAATGCGGTTGAATATTTCAAGGAATTCCGTGAAAAAAAGGCTTACTGGGACGGCAAAGAGAAGCAACTTTTTGAAATAATTGCCGAAGGATCCAAGAGGGCGCGCAAGGTAGCACAAGCCACCATGGAAGAGGTTCAAGAGGCGTTGGGCATTAAATACGGACTATAGACTATGGACCATAGACTATGGACCATAGACTATGGACACGGAATAAAAATGGAATTGATACCAGACTATAAAGTTAACTTGCCGGAGTTTGAAGGTCCTTTGGATCTTCTGCTCTATCTCATCCGGAAAAATGATCTGGATGTTTATGACATCCCAATCTCCTTCATCACCGGAGAGTATCTCAAATATCTGGAAACAATGCGCGAACTCAACATCGATCTGGCCGGCGAGTTTTTGACGATGGCGGCGGAGTTGATGTTGATTAAATCGCGAATGCTTTTGCCCACGCAAACCGAGATGGAAGAAGAAGAGGGACTTGATCCGCGCGCAGAGCTGGCCCGTCGCCTCATGGAATATCAGCGTTTCAAAATGGCGGCGCAAAAGTTGAGCGCAAAACCTATGCTGGGCAGAAATGTTTTCACGCATCCCGCACCAAAAACAGATGCGACCGATGAAAAAGAAACGCCAATTCAAGGTGAAGTTTTTCAGCTCATGAACGCCTTTTCTGATATTTTAAAAAGATTGCCCAAAAAAATGTACCATGAGGTGGCGGTGGACCGCATTGGTATCAGCGACCGGATTTATCAGATTATCGATATGTTTCAGGGAAAAGAAACACTTCGTCTTTCGGAACTTCTTCCCGAAGAAATTACGCGTTACGATGTCGTCATCACATTTATTTCGCTGTTGGAAATGACCCGTTTGAAAATGATTCGTGTCCATCAGGAAGGTCGTTTCGGTTCTATTTTTCTCACGAAGGCAATGGAGACTTTGTCACAAGACGAAAATATTAAACTCATTGAAGATAATGTCCCTGCTTTATAAAGGTGCTTGCTCTGTCATTCCCGCGAACCCCGTATCGTAGTACGGGGCAGGCGCGGGAATCCAGCCCGTTTCAATAATGACTGGATCCCCGATTAAAACATTCGGGGATGACAAGCTAGAAATATTAAGGAGAAAATATGGAAAAACATGAATTGAAACCGGTTCTCGAAGCTTTGATTTTTGCTTCTGAAGATCCAATCACCGTTTCGGGTTTGAGTCTTCTGTTGCAGGAAGCCGGTGTTGAAAAAGGAGAGATCGATGCGGTACTCCAAGAATTAAAACAGGATTATAATGAAAACCCAACCAAGGGACTTTTTTTGCGTGAGGTGGCGGGGGGTTATCAATTCATCACCAAACCTGATTTGGCCAACTGGGTTTTGAAACTCAATGTTTCCAAACCAAGATCTTTGAGTCAGGCGGCCTTGGAAACGCTTGCCGTTATTGCTTATCGTCAACCCGCGGTGCGTTCGGAGTTGGAGCAGATTCGTGGCGTTGATTCGGGTGGTGTGCTCAAAACTTTGCTGGAGCGTGGGTTGATCAAAATTATGGGACGCAGGGAAGAAGCGGGTCAGCCCCTCATTTACGGAACCACTCCGGCCTTTCTTGAATTATTTCATTTGAATAATTTGTCCGAACTTCCTTCGATGAAAGAAATTGAACAGTTGGTGGAAAATCAGCAGGCGCCGGTTCAGGGAGAACTTCCCATAACAGAAGAAACCGATTTTGTCGATCAACCACTGGCTCAATTTTCAGGTGAAGAGGCGATCAACGAAGAAGAAGCACTCGTTGATCTGGAAACGCGTCTTACCAATTTAAAGAAACTCGAAAAAGAAATGTTCCCAAAAGAAGAAGCCGCACCTGCAACGGCGGAAGCGACAGAAGAAGCGGTGGCCACAGTATCTCCACTAGACACTCCCACGACTGAGTAACTTGAAGTGATAGCAAATCCATTCGTTGATCTGAATTTTCCGGGTTTGCTTTAGATGACCGAATCGAGATTCGATAATTTGAGCTTCCGTAATTCCGGATAAGATCAGCTCTCCGTTTGGATTTAGGTGATTTATTAAAGCATCATGCAGGAGAGAAAGTGTTGGTGGGTCGATGTTTGCGGTAATCACATCATATTTATTTTTCACGGCGTTGATGTCCTCAAAGAGCTGAATTGATTTCATGGATGTGGTGGAAAATGCGGGTGACAGAAGCAAAGGGTGCGAGGGCCCCCTTTTCGGGGAGACGCACCTTTTGCTTCTGGCAGGACCCGCATTTTCCACTACACTCTTTATGTTGTTGAGTTCAAAATTTTCACGGGTGTTGATACGCGCATCCGGATCAATTTCAACCGCATCCACTTTTTTGAATCCTCTTTTGGTAGCGAAGATTGCCAAAATTCCACTTCCCGTTCCCACATCGAGCAAAGTTTTCGTCTCCGGGTTTTCCAGCGATTGGATGCCCTGTGCGCAAAGTTGAGTGGATTCATGGCGACCCGTCCCAAAAGCCATGCCGGGGCGAATAATAATCATTTCACCTTTGAGTTGAGAAGGAATAGGGGACATATCAGGCGGCGGAAGAATCCAGACATTGGGAATCAATTCCAGCGGATCAAAAACAACACTTTTAAAAGAGGTTGCATCTCTTTTGAAAACGGATCCCTTTAAAGTAGTTTCAGAAGGGAGAATTTGCCGGAGATGTTCCAGAAAATTTTCAAGAGGTTGGGGACCTTTTTTAAAAAAAGCCTGAAGGGTAATTCTTGAAGCAGTTGTTGCCGTTTCTTCAATTCCCTCCATCCCCTCCAGATAAAGCAGGCCCTCCACAACATCCAACTCCCCAACAGAAATTTCAAGAGTGATGAGATAATATTCGGTGGTTTTCATGGCCACCACCTTAGATTTTTTTTAAAAAGATTCACAGCGATTTGTTGCAATGACTTTAAAATACCTGTTGACATATTGTCGTTTATAAGGGACAATTCTTTTCGTGGAAGCGATACCAAAGAAAGTTGAATTTTATGTCACGGCAAAGGGCAAAATGCCTTTTAGAGACTGGTTGGAATCCTTGAGAGACATTAAAGGCCGGGCGCAGGTCAATAAGAGATTGAGATATGTCGAGCTGGGGAATCTGGGGGAATACAATACCGTGGGCCAAGGGGTTTATGAGATGAAAATCCATTTCGGTCCCGGATACCGGATTTATTTTGGAATGGAAGGTCAGCGGTTGGTTATCCTGTTGTGCGGCGGTGATAAGAGCAACCAGTTCAAGGACATTAAACTTGCCCATGAGTATTGGGCGGAATGGAGAGCGTCATGAGAAAAACAAAGCCATACCATGATTATTTGATTGAATCCTTGAAAGATCCCGAGGAAGCGGCAGAATATCTCAACGCTGTCTTGGAAGAAAATAACCCCAAATTATTTCTAGCCGCCCTTAGAGACGTAGCCGATGCCTACGGCATGGGTGAAATTGCTAAGAAGACAGATTTAAATCGGCCCAGCTTATATCGGATGCTTTCCAAAGAGGGAAATCCTGAAATCTACTCTGTCTTTTCTTTGCTTGCCGCTATCGGACTAAGATTGAAAACAAAGGCCGCTTAAACAAATAAAAAAAACCCGTTTTTTAGACGGAGCAAAATCTGTTTTTCGTCTCCGGGTTTTCCAGCGATTGGATGCCCTGTGCGCAAAGCTGAGTGGATTCATGACGACCCGTCCCAAAAGCTATGCCGGGACGAATGACCAATAATTTATTGAAATGACAAATTCGAAATAATTTGGTCCACAGAGATGATTTGGTCAGTTGACAGAGGTGGGCATTTAAACTAGATACGTCCCGTCTTTGAAAATTAAATTTATTGCGGGGTAGAGCAGCCCGGTAGCTCGTCAGGCTCATAACCTGAAGGCCGTTGGTTCAAATCCAACCCCCGCTACCAACAAGGCAGGAAAACTTGGTCCAGTGGACCAAGGAAAACTGCCGCGATAGTTGCAATAGACCGCCGTTTACGGCGGCTTCCTTATTTCAAATCCCCATCGAAAGATGGGGATTTTTTGTATCATTGCTAATTTTACGCGGCATTATTAAAAACATGCCTTCAATAATATGACACCGTTTTTCCGTCCCACACATGCTGTGATTGATCTTGACGCTTTGAAACACAATTATCATGAGGTTGTAAAAAAAATTCCGAAACAGATTGGTGTTTTGCCGATGGTCAAAGCGGACGCCTACGGTCATGGAGCCATTCCCGTTGCCAAAACATTTGCATCTTGCGGTGCTGTCTGTCTTGGTGTGGCCACGGTGGAAGAGGGGATTGAGCTTCGCGAAGCGGGGATTAAAACAAAAATTTTGGTGATGGGGGGACTGCTTGGGTCGGGAGAAGAGGTGGCCAAAGCGATGCTTCAATATTGTCTGACACCGGTGGTGCACAGTGCCGGAGTCGTTGATCTTCTCGACGCACTCGCGAAAAAACAGGGAGTTCAGATTGTCATTCATCTCAAATTGGATACGGGCATGAGTCGTTTAGGGATTACGTTGCAATCCCTTTCCAATCTTTTGGAAAAATTAAAAAATGCCACGTCCCTTCAACTCGAAGGGGTGATGACCCATCTTGCGTGGCGCCAAAATCCGGAATACACGGAATATCAAACCCATCTTTTCGAAGGGATGGTCGATCAAGTCAAAGAAATGTTGGGGCCGTTTCCCATTTTGCACATCGCGAACTCGGCCTCCGTCCTTTCAGGCGAGCCCATCCATTTTTCGAAAAGTTTTCAATATTGGGTGCGCCCGGGCATTATGCTCTATGGGATTCCACCGTATCCTGAGTTTGCCGGCCGCGCCGATCTCAAACCCGTGTTGTCTCTGAAAAGTAAAATTGCGTTGGTCAAACATGTGCCGTCGGGAACAAAAATTAGTTACAGTTGCACCTTTACGACAACGCGCTCTTCTTGTATCGGTCTCATTCCGGTTGGTTACGCCGACGGTTATCCGTGGTCGGCCTCCAACAAGGGAGAAGTTTTGGTAGACGGAAAACGGGTGAAAGTTTTGGGGCGCGTTACTATGGATATGATTCTTGTCGATTTGACCGATTTACCCGAAGCAAAAGTGGGGAGTGATGTGGTGTTGTTGGGCGGCAGTACAGAGGCACAAATCAGTGCCGATGAACTGGCAGAATGGGCGGGGACCATTCCCTACGAAATTGTTTGCCGTCTCTCCAAACGCATTCCCAGAATCTATTTTTTTGACTCCGCAAATCCTTCGGATTTGCTTCGCGGTCCGCCTGAGGCGGACCTTGACAAATGACAAAGAATTTTACCAAATGGGTTTTGAAATTTTTTGTTCCTCTGGGGCGCTGGTGTCGCTTTACATGGGAATCGCTGGAGTGGGCGGTGCGTCCACCCTTTCGTTTCAATAATTTTTTCAAACAACTGGAGTTTATCGGAGTTCAATCGATTCCCATCATCATGTTGACGGGACTTTTTACCGGCATGGTTTTTGCCCTGCAAACCGGAAAAACATTTTCTCTGTTTCGGATGCAAAATTTGGTTGGTTCCACGGTCGGTTTGGCTTTAACAAGGGAAATTGGTCCTGTTTTCACCGCGCTGATGGTAACAGCCCGTGTTTGTTCGGCCATGGCCGCTGAAATCGGAACCATGCGTGTTTCCGAACAGATCGATGCCCTTCAAACCATGGCGGTGGATCCCCTGCAATATCTGGTCGTTCCACGCGTACTTGGGTGTATTCTCATGCTTCCCCTGCTCACGATTATTTTTAATTTCGTAGGCATTGTGGGAGCCTACGCCGTGGGGACCACGCTTCTGGATATTCCCGCCGGCCCTTTTCTTCACCACCTTTATTGGTATGTGGATCCCGAAGACATCAACGGCGGTCTCATCAAGTCGGCGTTTTTCGGATTTTTTATCGCGATGATCAGTTGCTACAAAGGTTTCCTGACCAAAGGAGGAGCGGAAGGAGTTGGGCGCGCAACAACCGGCGCTGTCGTCGCTTCTTCCGTGACGGTGTTGATTACCGATTATTTTTTAACAACATGGATTCTCGAATATTACAGCAGTCATAATTTTTAATAGGACCTTTAAAAACTAATGGATAACCTCGTTTGTCATTCTGAGCCCTTCGCGCTTGTCATTCTGAGCGAAGCGAAGAATCTACTTGGACTCAGGGTAAACTCCGCAAAGAATCCCATGGCGACAGTGAGATCCTTCGCTTCGCTCAGGATGACAAAAGAGGTATCCCAATATGATTAAAATTGCGGATCTTTACAAATCATTTAACAGTTTTGAAGTTCTGAAGGGAATCAATCTTCAAATTCCCGAGAACAAGATTACCGTTATTATTGGGCCCTCCGGTTGCGGCAAGACGGTTTTACTTCGCCACATCATCGGTCTTTTGAAACCCGATCGGGGCAGAGTTTCCATTGACGGAGTCGATATGAATGCTCTGGATCGTGTGAAACAAAACAAATTGAGGGAACGGTTTGGAATGCTTTTTCAGCATGCCGCTCTGTTTGACTCGATGAATGTTTTTGAAAACGTAGCTTTTCCGTTAAGGGAGCACACCGATCTGGATGAAGCATCCATCCGGCGCATTGTGCTGGAGAAATTAAATCTGGTGGGGCTCAAAGAGATAGAGACGAAAATGCCGTCGGATCTTTCGGGAGGCATGCGAAAAAGAGTGGGGCTTGCAAGGGCCATCGCGCTGGAGCCCGAGATTATTTTGTATGACGAACCGACCACCGGTCTGGATCCCATCATGACAGAAGCCATTGACAACCTGATTCTGGAAATGCAAAGAAAACTTAAAATTACATCGATTGTGATCAGCCATGACATTCCGTCCTCTTTTCGTATTGCCGATCAGATTGCGATGATATACCAAGGAGAGATTATTGAAGCGGGGGAACCCAATACGTTTCGGAAATCCTCCCATGAAGTAGTACAGGAATTTATTCGGAAGGGAGAGGGAAAATAGTGAAACTGCCTGTCGAAGTTAAAGTCGGTCTCTTTGCCGCCATTGCCGTTGTGATTCTTGTTTTTGCGACCATTCGCGTGGGGGATCAATCTGTCATTTCGGGTGGAGGGATGGAGCTGATCGGTATTTTCAACAATGCCACCGGTATTTATCCTCGTGCGACGGTTGAGATCGCCGGTGTCAAAGTGGGGCTCGTCAAAAAATTGGGTCTGACCCCGGATGGCAAGGCGCAAATTACCATGGAGGTCAACAAAGACATCCACCTCACCCAAAATACACACTGTTTTTTGAAGACGAGGGGTTTTCTTGGAGAGGCTTTCATAGAGATTTTCCCGGGTGATGCAAGTCTTTCTCCGATCAAGAGCGGTTCCTTTTGCGCGCAAACGCAGGGAGGCGGCGATGTCAACAGCATGGTCAACCAGTTCAATGACATCGCGGGTGACGTGAAGGATATTACCTCCACCTTTAAACAATGGACGAATGAAAAAGAGGGCGGAGAAATTGCCAAGACGGTAACGAATCTCAACGACTTTGTGCAGGTGATGCGCGATCTTTCAGCTCGCAACGAACAAAATCTGGACCGGATCATTACCAATTTGGCAGACCTGACGCATGAACTGAAAAACGTTGTTCAAAATAACAAAGGGAATATCAACGATTCGATGGAAAGTTTTGCTTCCATCTCAAGAAAAATTGATGAGGGGCGCGGGACCATCGGCAAGCTCGTGAACGATCCGGAAACAGTTGAAAAACTGAACACAGCCGTTGACAGTTTGAATGATGCGCTGGGGGGTTACAAAACATGGGAGCTTGGGTTCGGTTATCATACGGAATATCTGACCGGCACAAAAGATTTTAAAAACTATTTTCATGTTGGTTTGAATCCAACGCCGGATGAAGGGGTGATTTTTGAACTGGTGTCGGACAACGATCCAAGCCCCAGTCGCGGCACCACCGTTTCCGATATCACCGTGGGAGGGACGACAACCACCGTAACCACCCAGACGGCGAGCAGGTCCAGAACCAGTTTGCGTTATTCTGCGGAATTGGCGAAGAAATTTTACGACTTCACAATTCGCGGCGGGGTGATCGAATCACGGGGTGGCGTTGGACTGGATTATAATAAAGGTCCTTTGGCTCTTCAATTCAGCGCGTTTGATTTTCAGACCAAATTCAATCAGGAACCTCACCTGAAATTGTTGGGTCAAATGAACATGACCAAATCCTTCTATCTGGTGGGGGGCATGGATGATCCGCTCAACCAAACCCAGCCGACCGATTATTTTTTCGGGGGTGGCTTTCAGTTGATTGATGAAGACGTCAAGAGTCTTTTGGGGTTTGCAAAAGTAGGTGGGAAGTAACATGTCTGAAACCCGGTTGGCCCTGATCAGTGTTTATGACAAAACAGGACTCGAAAATTTCGCGCGCAGTCTAATTCAACTTCATTTCCAGATTATTTCAACAGGCAAAACCGCCGCTTTTCTGAAAGACTGCGGCATTTCTGTTCAGGGCGTTTCCGACTACACCGGCTTTCCTGAGATTTTGGGGGGCCGCGTAAAAACACTCCATCCAAAAATTCATGCCGGTATTCTGGCAAGAAAAAACGAGACAGAAGATCAAAAAATTCTGCGCGATCTTGACATTCCGTTTATTGATCTTGTGGTGGTCAATCTTTATCCCTTTGAAAGCGCGCCCGGAATTGAAAACATTGACGTTGGCGGTCCCACCATGCTACGCGCCGCCGCGAAAAATTTTGAGAATGTAACAGTGGTGACGGATACGGGAGATTACAATCGTGTTTTGAAAGCTTTTGAAAACGGAAAACCATCGTTGGAACTGCGGAAGGAGCTGGCTGGAAAAGTATTCGCGAGAACGGCAAAATATGATGCCGCGATTGCTAACTGCCCGGGACTATGGACGATGGACCAAGGACCAAAGACCGGCGTTAGCCAGTTACGTTACGGTGAAAACCCCCACCAAAAAGCCCTCTGGCGCGTATCTCCAAACGAAGCACTTTGGGAGGCGCCGCTTCAAGGCAAAGAACTTTCCTATAATAATATCGTGGATGCCGATGCCGCTTGGTGGATAATTTGGGAATTCCAAAAATCAAAAATCAAAAATCAAAATTTTGTTTGTGCCATCATCAAACACACCAATCCTTGCGGGGTTGCCCTGTCTGAAAAGTCACTTAAAATCGCTTTTGAAAAGGCTCTGTCTTGTGATCCTACTTCCGCATTCGGCGGCATTGTGGCTTGCAACAAGCCAATTGATGCCGACACGGCCGTGTCTCTCACCGGAATTTTTCTCGAAGTGATTCTCGCCCCTGATTTTTCAAAAGAGGCTCTGGAAATTTTCTCCCATAAAAAGAATTTACGACTTTTGAAAACACGGTTTGATGTTGTGCCCCAGCAAACGATGCGGAGCGCGGGTGGAGGAGAGTTGACTCAGACTGCCGACATTATTGCCGAAGAAAGTTCCAAGTGGGAGATCAAAACAAAACGGGCGCCGACGGAGAAAGAAATGCAGGCCCTTCAATTTGCGTGGAAAGTAGTAAAACATGTAAAGTCGAATGCCATTGTGTTTGGTTTTGAAGACCGGATTGCCGCAATTGGAGCGGGTCAGACAAGTCGCGTCGATTCGGTTAAAGTGGCTATAATGAAAGCAAAAGAAAGTTTAAAAGGAACCGTTGTAGCCTCCGACGCTTTTTTTCCGTTTCCAGATAATATCGAGGAGATCGCTAAAACAGGAGCCACCGCCGTCATTCAACCCGGCGGTTCCATCAAAGATGCCGAAGTCATTGCCAGCGCAGACAAACACAATCTAGCCATGGTCTTCACCGGCATACGCCATTTCAGACATTAGTTTCAGGCGTATTCATGTTTTGTCTTTGAGTTTCCGGGTTGTCTTTGACAATTTCTTTCCTTCAGAAGCAAGCTTGTGCACTACCTTTTTAATATCTTCGGCGGGCGGGAGGTTTTCGGGTCGAATATTATTGCGGCCAAGCAGTTCCCGCACTTCCCGATTATTTTTTACGTGCTCACCGCCGATGACTACTTCATTTTTCAAATTATCGCGTACCACATTGAATTGGGTAATCTCATTGGCGAAATCTTTTGCTTTGATTGTGATGGTGGGTAAAAAATCTGCCAGAGGTCTGGGTTCTGGAATACCCAACTTGTTTTTCATTTGTTGCGTCGTATACCCGCCAAAGAGGGCTTGATCCCCTTTACTGCGAATACGGGCAAACCCGCTATTGTCGCCCATACGCTCGAAGATAAGGCCGGAAAGTTCTTTCTCGGAAAGGGAGAGCTTTTGGCGCGCCGTCAGCCTTTCCTGGTCGGAGAGACGCTTCTCTATCAACTCGATCCGTCGCGTCTGTACGGCAAAATAGGTTTGGGC
>JACRBV010000078.1 GCA_016213065.1 Deltaproteobacteria bacterium | reverse complement strand
TGGCAAACTGGGCCACTTTTGAGCAAGATGTTTTTGCGTTTGCTCTGTAACTGGATTGTTATCTTGACGAGCCCGTTGCCTTAATTGGGCACGGCGGGTTCTCAAAGGAGCTTAGCTTGTAAAAGCTATGTTTACTTCATGTAAATGAGCATCCGGCTTTGCCGGTGCGAATGAAAGGGGTACGGGGGGAAGGAGCCCGGTTTTTTGGGCGAGTCGTTCCCCCCCGATATTATGAAAAAGTGGGGACTTGCTGTTTTATCGGGTCTTTTGATTGGTCTTTCGTTTCCTGCGATTTTTTTTGGCGTTCCTCTTCCCCCGTTGGGATTTTTAAGTTGGGTTGGACTGGTTCCTCTTTTTATCCTCATTCATAACGCTTCGCCCAAGGAAGCTTTTCGTTACGGTTACATCACGGCTCTCATTTATTTTCTCCTTTCTACCTATTGGCTTTTTTATGCGCTAAATAATTACGGTCATGTTGCGCCTCTCCCCAGCGCCGCCACAGTTTTGCTCCTCTCATTGTATCTCTCGCTTCATCCCGCCTTCGCGCTTTTTTTCGCCCGTCTTTTTGCAAAAAAATGGGGTGGGGAACAAATGGTGTGGCTGGCGGTTTTTTGGACGATTTTTGAATGGGGCAGAAATTATCTGCCGGTCGGCGGCTATCCATGGTCCAATCTGGCAATGACGCAAGCCGATTTTCTTCCTTTAATCCAAATCGCCGATATCACAGGCGCTTATGGAATTATGTTTCTCGTGGTTTGGTTCAATGCGTTTTTGGCGGAGATATTTCTGCATTGGCGCGGGAAAAAAATTGCAAACCTCCAATCAAAAATTATCGTCACAGCTTTGCTTTTGTTGACAACTCTTTCCTATGGATTTTATCGCCTCCACACCGAACAACAAAAAATCGCAAGGGCAACGCATTTAAATGTGGGGCTCATTCAACCGAACATCCCGCAGGAAGAAAAATGGGACGACACCAAAATCGCCAAACAGAGAGCTATTTTTAAAGAAGCGGCGGCAAGTCTTCAAAACAGTGTTGATTTAATCATCTGGCCCGAAGCGTCATGGATTGAGCCTGTTCCATTGGATGCCACACGCGTCCCGCCCGAAGAATTAGGAATTACGGCCCACCGCGGTCCCATCCCTTTCACATTGCTGGGGCTCGACTTTTACGCCATCAAAAACGGCAATGAACGCTATTTTAACAGTGCCGCGCTGGTTAATTCATACGGAAATATTTTGGGGAAATATAATAAAGTTCATCTTGTACCGTTTGGCGAATATGTCCCCCTCGGAAAAATTCTCTCTTTCATAGGACCGGTGGCGGCCGTCGGCGATTTTGAAGCGGGCACTTCTCTTATGCCACTGAACCTCGAAACATGGAAAATCGCACCGCTAATTTGTTTCGAAGATGTTTTTCCAGAGATTTCGCGGGCGATGGTCAAAAATGGGGCCAATCTGTTCATCAATATCAGCAACGATGCGTGGTACGGTTTGTCTGGAGCGGCTTATGAGCATGCCACCCTCTCCCAACTCAGAGCGGTTGAGACCAGACGCAGTGTTGTGCGGGGAACCAATACCGGACTTACAACCATTATCGATTCCACCGGCAAACAAGTTGTTTCCTCCCCCATTTTTGAGCGAAGCGTTTTGGTGCACCAAGTAAGTCTTTTGACCGGCCAAACTATTTATACCCGCCTCGGAGACTGGTTTGTTCTTGCTTGCTTTATTTATGTTGTATGGCATTTGCTTTACCGCAAATATGTCCTCAAAAGAACTTAAAGAAAGACTTGAAACCTGCAAAGATAAGCTCGAGTCATTAAAAAAACATCTTAATCTCGATCAAAAGCGGGCTCAGGCCGATAAACTCAAACAACTTTCCTTGGCCGATAATTTTTGGCAGGACCAAATGAAGGCTCAGGCTACCCTCAAAGAGTTTAACGAACTCAAAACTTTAATCGACCAATGGCAGAAGCTTCAACAAAACATCGACGATGCCGGGGCTATTTTGGATTTGATGCAGGGGGAAGAAAACGAGGAGCTTGTACAAGAAGGACTTCTGAAACTATCCCAAACAGAACAGGAAATTGCGGGACTTGAGTTTAAGCGCATGCTCTCCGGCGAACACGATCGCGCCGGAGCTATTTTGTTTATCAACGCCGGTGCTGGAGGCACGGAATCTTGCGACTGGGCCGACATGTTGCTTCGCATGTACCGACGTTGGTGCGACAAAAAAGGGTTTCGCAATGAGGTGGTCGATTTTACTCCGGGAGATGGCGCTGGTTTTCGAAGCGTGGTGCTCACGGTTGAAGGGGATTACGCATACGGTTTTCTGAAGGCGGAAATTGGGGTGCATCGACTTGTGCGTATTTCTCCTTTCGATGCTAACAAAAGACGCCACACTTCTTTTGCTTCGGTCTTTGTGTTGGCCGATGTTGAAAAAGATATTGAGATCGTTATTAAAGATGACGATTTAAGAGTCGACACATTTCGTTCCGGTGGCGCCGGCGGACAACATGTCAACAAAACCGAATCTGCCGTGCGTCTAACCCACATCCCAAGCGGTATTGTGGTCGCCTGCCAAAGTCAGCGAAGTCAGCATCAAAACAGAGCCACCGCGATGAAATTGCTCAAGGCAAAACTCTACGAGTTGGAAATGGCGAAACGCCAAAAAGAAAAAGACACCATCGAGAAATCAAAAAAGAAAATCGAATGGGGCTCTCAAATTCGTTCCTATGTGATGCAACCCTACCGCCTCGTCAAAGATCACCGCACCAATCTGGAATCCGGCAACGTCGAAGCCATCATGGACGGCGACCTAGACCCCTTCATCCAAAAATTTTTGATGGAGTTTCCGGATTAAAATGAATAGGATGCGTTGCAGATGAGCCCGACAATTTTTCGATGGAAGGATTACCGGTTTTTCTTTTTCTCAAGGGAAGAAGAAAGAATGCATGTTCATGTTGCCTGCAATGACGGCGAGGCAAAGTTCTGGCTGGAACCAATCGTGGCCCTTGCAAAAAATTACGGATTGTCTCAAAATCAGCTGAGGGAAATACAAAAAATAATTGAAGGAAAAAACAATGAAATCACAAGCGCATGGAAAAAACACTTTAAGAGCTGAAGTACAGGGCATTTCTCCCAATGGAATCTGGCTTTACGTAATCGATAGGGAATATTTTCTGCCTTTTAAAGAATATCCGTGGTTTGAAAATGCAAGAGTTGCTGATATTTACAATGTCGCGCTGTTGCAAGACCATCATCTACATTGGGTGAACTTAGATATAGATTTGGAGCTGGAATCTCTTGAACAATCAAAAAATTATCCCCTCATCTACCGGTAATTCGCCCCATCCCCCTGTTGCCAACCGCTAAAGCCAATGCTATAGCCCCGGCATGGCGTTTAACTCCCTCACGGATTTTGTAAAATTTTTGGAAGAGCGCAAGGAACTCAAGCGCATCACCTATCCCGTCAGCACCAAACTTGAAATCACCGAAATTGCTGACCGTCTTGTTAAAAAGGGAAATTCGCCTGCCCTCCTGTTCGAAAATGTTCAGGGTTCTTCTTTCCCCGTTTTGATCAATGCATTCGCTTCTGAAAAACGCATGGCTTGGGCTTTGGGTGTTGAAAATCTGGACGACCTCGCAAAAGAGTTGGCCGAGCTCATCAAAACACAACCACCGCAAAGTCTCCTTGAAAAAATCAAAATGATTCCCAAGTTGGCCAAAGTTGCTTCTTATATGCCCAAAAAAGTGGGGAGTGGCGATTGCCAGGCGGTCGTAATGAACCCACCCGATCTGACCAAACTTCCTGTTTTAACTTGTTGGCCGAAAGACGGCGGCCCTTTCATCACTTTTGGAACTGTTTTCACCAAAGATCCCGACACACAAATTCGCAATGTGGGTCTTTATCGCATTCAAGTTTTCGACGGACAAACAACGGCCCTGCACTGGCAGATGCACAAAACGGGGCGACGCCACTTTGAACGCTATCGTGAACGCGGCGAAAAAATGCCTGTATCGATTGTGATCGGCGGAGATCCCGCCATCACATGGTCTGCGTCTGCTCCTTTGCCCGACGGAATGGATGAGTTGTTCTTGGCCGGTTTTATCCGAAAAAAATCGGTGGAGCTTGTAAAATGTCAGACGAACGAATTGTTTGTGCCGGCCGATGCTGATTTTGTGATTGAAGGATATGTCGATCCGAAAGAAACATTCGTAACTGAAGGGCCTTTTGGAGATCATACCGGTTATTACACACCGCAAGAACCTTTCCCGAAGTTTCATGTAACCGCCATCACGCATCGCAAAAATCCGATTTACTTCACGACAATTGTCGGTCGCCCACCGATGGAAGATGCGTGGATGGGAAAAGCCACCGAGCGGATTTTTCTGCCTCTTCTGCAGATGATTTATCCAGAAGTGGTTGACATGCATATTCCCGCAGTCGGTTGTTTTCACAACTTGGCTCTGATCTCGATAAAAAAACAATATCCGGGGCATGCAAAAAAAATTATGCACAGCTTGTGGGGAACGGGCCAAATGATGACGAACAAAACGCTCGTAATTTTTGATCACAATGTGAACGTACAGGACCTCTACGAAGTTGCTTGGCGGCTCACCAACAACATCGATGCCAAACGGGATATCACATTTGTAGAAGGACCGGTTGATCATCTCGATCACGCCTCCCCTCATCAATTCGTCGGTTCAAAAATGGGCATTGATGCCACCAGCAAATGGCCGGAGGAAGCGCATTACAGGAAATGGCCCGAAGATGTGGTGATGGATGAAGCAACCAAAAAACGTGTGGATGAAATATGGAAGGATTTAAAAATCGAATGAACGTCAAGGAACTTTTCAGCAACATCAGCGGCACTTATGATCTGCTCAATCGTGTTTTGAGCATGGGGACCGACAAACGGTGGCGCAAAAAGGGCACAAAACTTTTGCCGCATGGAAAAAATTTGCGCATTCTGGATCTGGCCAGCGGCACTCTTGATCTGACATTGCAATATGCAAAACAAGGAGACGGAGAAATCTATTGCGTTGATTTTGCTTTGCCCATGCTGATGACCGGTCGCACAAAAGTTTCCCCGGTACTCGATCATCGCATTCATCTTATTTGCGGCAATGGTATGGGGCTCCCCTTCCCCGGCCAATTTTTCGATGCGGCAATGTGTGCGTGGGGAATGCGAAACTTTTCCGATCCGCTGAAAGGTTTAAAGGAAGCACAGCGCGTATTGAAACCGGGAGCCTCTCTCCTCGTGATCGATTTTTTCAAACCCTCTCGTTCCTTCAGCAAAATTTTCTCACGAACTTACGGAAAATATATCATTCCAACTCTGGGCAGTCTCATTTCCGGAAATAAAGCCGCTTACGATTACCTTTACAACTCCGTTGAAGGTTTCTACACGCGTTTTGAATATGAAAATCTTTTGGAGCAGGCCGGATTTGAAATTATTGTTTCGAAAGACCTCACGGGGGGTATTTCCTCGCTGATACTTGCCAATGCCAACACTGACTAAAAAAATCGTCGTCTGTATTTCAGGAGCGAGCGGGGCCATTTATTCGAAACGCCTGCTCGACCATCTTGTCAAAACACCTCATCAGGTGGCCATTGTGATGAGTGACCATGCCCGGCAGATTTGGGATTCAGAGATCGAGGGCGTTGATATCCGAAATTATGATCGACCAGTTTACGACATTCGTGATTTTAGCGTTCCGTTTGTGAGTGGCTCAAACGCGTGGGATGCCTGCGTGGTGATCCCCGCCAGCATGGGAATGATTGGGCGGATTGCCCACGGTTATTCTGATGATGTGATTGCCCGCACAGCCGATGTTCAGTTCAAGGAGCGCAAAAAATTGATTTTGGTGCCGCGTGAAACGCCTTACAATCTGGTGCAAATTGAAAATATGAAACTTTTGACTCTGGCGGGGGCCGTGATCCTGCCCGCCACTCCCTCTTTTTATTCGAAACCAAAAACGATCGAAGAAGCCGTCGACACAGTGATTGCGCGAGTGCTGGATCATTTGGAAGTTGAAAATGAATTGAGGCAACGATGGAGCCAATAAAGAAGGCGCCCAACAAAAGGTGCCAGCAGTATATTGCTGGCTCCTTTTACACACATTTTATCCATACTCTCAACCTAATCAAATTTTCGCATTCCATCTTCGCCCTTCCGTTTGCTTTGGCTTCGATGCTCGTGGCGGCACACGGCTGGCCCGGCACGCGAATTTTTCTCCTCATTTTGGGCGCAATGGTTTCAGCCCGTTCTGCGGCGATGGCATTCAATCGCCTCGTAGACGCCGACATCGACGCCAAAAATCCGCGCACCCAAACGCGACACATTCCCAAAGGATTGCTTTCGAAACAATATGTGGGGATATTCACACTTCTATGTGCGTTGGGATTTTTTGGAGTTTGTTATGCCATCAATCCTCTCGCTTTTCGTTTAAGCCCCATCGCTCTGGCAATTCTCCTCGGCTACTCTTTTGCTAAACGCTTTACATGGCTCACCCATTTTTGGCTGGGAATCAGCTTGGGGATCGCGCCGATTGCCGCGTGGATTGCCGTGACGGGGCAAATCAATATGACATCGGTTTGGTTGGGACTTGGCGTTTTATTTTGGGTGGCGGGTTTCGATATTTTCTACTCAACACAAGATGCCGAGTTTGACAGCCAAGAAGGAATCCACTCCGCCGTTTCATTATGGGGAATCGTAAGAGGGCTTCGCATGGCGAAGCAGTGTCATGTGTTGACCATGCTTTTTCTGATTCTCTTTGGATTGTCTGCGCCTCTTTCCACAATTTACTGGATCACCCTCGTTCTAATCAGCATCGCTTTTGTTTGGGAGCATTCGCTAGTCAAACCACAGGACCTCTCGCACATCAACACCGCCTTCTTCACAATCAACGGTTTCATCAGCCTCGGGTTTTTCGCAGGTGTTGCAGTAAGCATCTGGCATTAAGGCACTTTTATGCGGCTTTTTTCCAGTCTTTCCCTTTGGCAACAAATATTTTTTTTGCTGGTTTTGCTTTTGAAAGATTACCGTAATGAGTCAAATCGAGCGCATAATCTTTATACGTCTTACAATGATATAAAACAAGGGTCCTTAAAAACCGTTCCAAAGATAATGACATTTTTTCTTTTCCAGTCTCCCAGCGGGAAACACTCTCTGGTGTTACATCAATGGCTCGGGCGAAATCAACGCCGGAAAAACCGAGGTGGGAGCGTAAAAAGCGGATTTCTTCGGGCAATAAACGCAACGGTTGAGAAGCAATATGGAAGGCAATCAAATCATGCAATTGTTGCATATTGGGAATAACTGTTTCTTCTTCAGCGCATTTCACACATACAAAAATTTCCATGTTTTTAAGAACAATATTTTTCAAGCCACTGGCATCGTAGCGAAAATCTCTGATCACTTTTTTCATTTTTCCTTCACAGAATAAACATTTCATCTCTTTTTCCTCCAAGCGGTTATACATCGAACATAATCGGGGAGAGAAAAACTAATCACTACAAGCATCCTAGAAGTTTCTACGCGATATCGATAAGTATTTTTGATCAACTCCGGACCCTTAAAAATTTGACCTCCTTTTAAAACATTAAAAACATCAACGGCTATCATGCTATCTTTTTTTAATTCTTCCAAGCAATGTCGAGTGAACGATATTTTCGAAAGACCGTGCCGATTGAGGATCTCCGAAAGAATTTTTCTTGCCTGATTTCTTTGTAGTCTTGATGTTATATCAATTATAGATGTTTTGTCAATCACTGCACCTCCACACTTCCCGGTGTGGGGGTGTTATTTACTGCCCAATCCTCGGCATTGTTGTCGGAATCAAAAGTTTCAGGTCTTCGGCTGATGCTTTTGCCGCTGGGGGCATCGGGACCCGGCAGACCTTCGTAACAGAGCAGATTATTTTCTCCGCGCAAAACAAGCGGGGATCCATAACCCACGGCATCCGACAACTTTCCGGAAGGATCAACGAGCTGGATACAATCGGGACCGTTTTGGGGATCCAGACTTGTTACAAAATCGACGGGAACCACTTTTGTCATTCCGGGTTGACCCGTAATCGCATCGGCAATCACAAAAAGTCCCTCGCTGTTCGTTTCCATCCCGGCGGGAATTTTGATCGTGCCCATGATCTTGCCATCACTCCCCCTCACCATGTTTATCTGATAGCCGGAAATATCATGTTCCGGTTCTCCCTTGAGTTCGATAAAAAGATCCCCCTCTGTATCCACTCCAACGGCATCGTAAAAAATTTCATTGAGCTTCAAATAGATTGATTTAGGCAAGGCCGGGGTCGGGACTGGCGGAGAAGTTGAGGAGGAGGATTTATCATCAACAACCGTTTCGCTCTCGGAAGCAATCCCCTCTGCATAAAAAGAGCTGAAAAAGGGATTGGGCCCCGACCCCGGGGTTTGATTGAATGGCAGTTGGTCTTGGGAAAAGAGTTTGGGAGTGACCAGCACGCCACAGCGGACTTTTGGCGGAAAAGATTTTGACGAATGGAAACGGACGGTCAACCCATCCGGTGAAACTTCATAATTTCCCTCGCTGGGAGTCAATTTATTATCCTCTGCCTGTTTCCACAATGCCTGCACATCGACATTGCCTTCCGCAACAGGCACTACCAAAAAAGATTTTGCAGAGACGGTTTTGGAATCGATCGGTTTTGAAAAAAGCACTTCGACGGTGGAACCACCATATCCATTTTCCCCATCCACCGGAGCAACCGAAAGCACCTTTGGTTGTTTGTCCACCAACGCATCAAACCCCAACGGCTCCAATCCACCGCCACAGTGAAGACACATTAGTAATGTCAAATACCCGATGCGTTTCATAAGCCCCCCCGCAATTGATCACTAAACCAGCCGCCGGTTAGGCCGTCGAGCACGGCGGTTGCGTCTGCCATTTCAATTTGTTTTAAATTTTGATCCAGATTTGGTGCGTGGCTTTTCTTCAACAAAGCGACCTCTTGCGCAAGACGTTCCCTCTTGAAATAATTTTGACGAATCTGATTTAGAATGCGCTCCCTTTCCTGCGCCAATTCCCTTGCTTCCGCGCTGATTTCCAAATCATCTTTTGAATAAAGTAGTTGATCGAGAAACCAGACCGCCTTCACCTCAAAATTCATGTCGTTGTCGGCATTTTGAATCTGGGTCTGTTCGGGGGGACCCACCGTCACACCGGTGGAATTGACGGAAACCTGATCGGCCACATTCAGATTGATGTTATTCTTAAGACGCCTGTCGAAAGTGAATTGAAATCTCGGCAGATAGGGAGCCTTGCGGGCCTTTTTCGACCAGTCCCGGACGTTTTCGGGGTTCAGTCTTGCATAATGAAAAGCTTTTTCCACCACCTGCTGTACCGTTGGAGTTGTGCTTCCTGAAATTAACAGCATCAAACTCAACCCCATCATCAAAATATTCATGTCTCCTGCAAAAGCAAAAAGGATGCCAAGCGATTTTGAAGAAATTGGATGAAAGGAAGACTGAAGGTGATTTGTTTTCGTCCTGCACTGTTTTGTTTTCGTCGTTTCTTTCCCCTATAAATAGCACAGCAAAACTTTTTCCCTTGGCACTCTGTTTGCAATGCCAACTTTATAATGCATTTTTTGATTCTTCTTATTGCTTTCGTCTTCTCTGGATGTGGTCCCGCGATTGAAATGCCAAAAAATATTTCGCCCGCCAGCATTCAAGCGAATCCAAGCGAACCGGCTGAGCCGGAATCGACCAAACCGGGATGGATGCGGATTATTGTGCTTGATGTCGGGCAAGGAGATTCCACTCTCCTTGTTTCTCCGGAAAATGAAGCGATATTAATTGATGTGGGGCCCCCAGACACGGGTCCTCCTGCAATTTTTTCGGTCCTCGAAGATTTAGGCATCACCCATCTGGAACATATTTTCATCTCCCACCTTCAGGAGGATCATATGGGAGGACTCAAAACTATTTTGGGCAAAGGTTTTGCCAATGCAGAAGATGTGATCAACAAAACAAATAGGAATGTTGGAGAGACGGTTTCCCTTGGTCCCGCAACCATTCAAATCAAGGCCAGCAATGGCTGGATTGGAACATTGCCGCCGCCTCCCAATGCTGATGCCGACGAAAATAATTTAAATCACGCTCTTGTCATCCAATACGGACAGTTCCGCTATTTTACCGACGGGGACATGCCCGGGGGTGGCGGCAATCCGCCCTATCAGACTATTGATTTTGAAACACCGCTTGCTCCGTTGATCGGAGATATTGATGTAATGCTGATTCCGCATCACGGCAGTAACACAAGCACAAACCCGATTTTTCTCGATACGCTCAAACCGGAGGTGGCTTTGATTTCATTTGGCGACAACAATGAATATTTTCATCCTCACCCTTCCGTGCTGGCGCGGCTTAAAAAAGCCGGCGTGAAAATCTACACCACAGAACGGGGTTCCATCACTCGTAATAATGAGACGGACATCAACATCATTCAAGGCAATATCTGTCTTCTAACGAATGGTGAAACCTATTTTGTCAAAGCTTACGCCATTGACAAATGCACTCCACCACCTTTATAAAAACGCATGTGCGCCAAGAAGTTTATCAAATACCTGCGAATGAGAGATTTGCCGGCGAAGCGACCTGACGCACGCTGTATCGGACTTGGCACGTACTACTCCGCGAGGAGTTAGCGTGAAGCCCAAGCGAGAAAGAAGACAGGCC
>JACRBV010000077.1 GCA_016213065.1 Deltaproteobacteria bacterium | reverse complement strand
TCGGGGCGAAAGTGATTATCTCCGCCTTCGGATTGAACGGGTTCTATAATGATAGCCGCTGTTTGCTGGCCGAATTGTTTGAGATGCGCTGTGATTTGTGCCACGGCGACATTTTCTCTTTCCTCAACGGTTACGGGATAAAGTTCTTCTTCGTAAATATTGATCTTGGGATTTAAAATTCTGGGCCACGGGAATTTCGGAAAATATTTTGTTTTGCGCCAATCAAAAGAATCAGTCAGGGAAAGAGTGTAACCGCTTCGTCCGTGAAAACATTGGCGAAAGTGGATGATTTGGTTCGCCTCTATTTCTTCGCCACGTTTGAGATTGAGACGTGTTTTCCAGTCGAACGCCGCCTTGAGAGCATTTTCAACACCAAGTGAGCCGCCTTCCACAAAAAAGAGATGACGAAATTGTTTGCGAAGAGCCAGCGTATCAAAGACATCCACAAATCGGGCGTAATATTCCGAATAAACATCGCTTAAAGCAATTTTGACTTGGGAAGTTTCTTGAAGAGCTTTTTGGTATGCCTTGTTTTTCAAGCCCGGATGATTGAATCCGATGGGGAGCGTTGCAAAAAACGAATAGCAATCGAGGTATGTTTTATTGTCAAGTTCATTATAGACATACGCCCCTTTGCTTTTTTTCAAATCGATCACGATATGAAAACCATCGACCAAAATGCGCCTCTTCAAAGTCGTGAGAGTCTTCTGTCCCTTATAATTTTTTGTAAAAGAGGTCATATTGTCCATTGTCATTCTGCTTTTGTCCTTTGTCATTCTGAGCGAAGCGAAGAATCTGCATTCGTCATAAACGTTTCACTTATATCTTTCCAATGCGGATTCATGGATTCAATGAGCGTAATCTTCCTTTTCCTTAACCACCCTTTTATCTGTTTTTCTCTAGCGATGGCCACATTAACATCTTCTGTTTCCTCAAAATAGACAAGTTTGGTTACATTATATTTTTCTGTAAAACCCCGAATCAATTTATTTTTGTGTTCATAAGCCCTTCTTGGTAAATTGTTTGTAATACCGGTATAAAGAGTTTTGGGTTGGTTAGCCATGATGTAAACGTAGTATTGTTTCATAAAGAAGATCCTTCGCTTCGCTCAGGATGACAATAACGGCGAAGGGATCAGAATGACAATTATATCGTATATTCCAAATCCGGTGCTACATAGGCGGTATCCATCTGCGCCAGTTGTAGTTTTCCGGAGAGATCCCAGTTGACCGACTGCCATTTTGTAAATTGATCTAAAACCCAAACTCCCGATTGTCTGGATCCGTTTCCGGATTTTCCATTTCCGCCGAAGGGGAGATGCGCTTCCGCGCCGGTGGTTGAGTTGTTGATTGAAGTCATGCCGGCGGTGATTTCCTCTTTCCACTGATAAATATATCTTGGCGTGTTGGTGTAGATTGCCGAAGAGAGACCGTAACCGGTGTCGTTGGCGAAAGCCAACGCTTCATCAAGATCACGACAGGTCATCACATTAAAAAAAGGTCCGAAAGTTTCCGTGGAGTAGAGTTTGTCTTTTGCCTGCACATTGTCAACGATGGTTGGAAATGCAAAAACGCCGGCAGACGGATCACCAACGAAATTTTTCCACGGTTTTTTGGAAGTAATTCGACCGTTGGGATTGGTTAAAAGTTTGTGATGAGGTTCAATCAGTGTTTCCAGATTTTTGAGATGGTCGTTCAGAAATTTTTCTGAAATCATCGGGCCATAACTGGTTTCTTCTTTCATCGGATCGCCGATTTTCAAGTCCGCAACTTTTTCAACCAACGATTTTAAAAATTTATTACGAATGGATTGGTGCAAAATCAGATTTCCAAGACTGGTACAACGCTGTCCGGCGGTTCCAAAGCCGGACCACAACGCTCCCGTCACCGCCAAATCAATGTCGGCGTCTTCCATAACCACCATGGGATTCTTTCCGCCGAGTTCAAGACACGGGTTTTGAAGATTGCGTCCGCAGACTTCGCCGATGTGCTGACCAACTTCGGTGGAACCGGTAAATCCAAATTTATTGATGAGACCTTTATTGACGGCATTGATTAAATATTCGCCCGTTGATTTGGAACCCTTTCCAAATAAAACATTGAAAACTCCGTCGGGAAGTCCTGATTTATAGAGTAATTGCGCAAAATAGTAGGAGGTAAGTGGTGCATCTTGAGGGGGTTTCCAGACACAAGTGTTTCCCGCAACAAGTGCCGGAACAAAATACCACGAAGGAACCGCCACCGGAAAATTGCTGGAGGTGATGCACGCAAACACGCCGACCGGACGGCGATAGGTATAAAGTTCTTTGTTTGGCATTTCAGAGGGAATAGTCATTCCGTAAAGACGTCGGCCTTCGCTCACAAAAAAGTTGCAGGTATCGATGGCTTCTTGCACATCGCCTCTGGCTTCACGAATTGGTTTTCCCATTTCGCGCGTAACAATTTGGGAGAGGGCTTCCTTGTTTTTTTCAAGCAACTTGCCAAAATTTTGAATGATCCCTGCGCGCACAGGAGCGGGAGTTTTCTTCCACTTTTTGAAAGCTTCTTTGGCTTTGACGCAGGCCTTTTCAACTTGTGCTTCCGTAGCAATGCCAAAAACAGCAACAACATCTTTCAAATTGGATGGATTTGTTGATTCGAATTGTCCTTGGCCCGTTTCTTCAACCTTTCCCGTCATCAGGCTTAAACCTTTTTTAATCATAAATACCCCCGGAGCGAGGGCAACAAACACCAGTTTTTTTGTGAAGTCAAACCAAGATCACTTCATCAAGTCCTTTGAAATGATGGTCTCTTGTAATCAATTGGGCTTCCTGATGTATAGCGGTGGCATAAATGATGGCATCTGCCATGGCGAGTTTGTGTTTCAGACTTATATCTGCTGAAAAAAGAGCCAGTCTTTCATCCAGCGAAATAATATTTTCCGATTGGCCTTCTATTTGAGTAATGACGAGCAGTCCTTCCGTCTCAGATTTTTCTTTGCAGATTTTTTTGTAAACTTCATAGATAACAAGGCTGGGCGTCCATAGGGGTTTGTGGGTCTGGATGTATTTAAAACAAGTTTTGGCGTGTTTACCGCCCACAAAATATTCCAACCAGATGGAGGAATCAAGAACGGCGCCGCTCATGTTCTGTCATTCCTGTCCCGCACATTATTTGCATCCATTCCCTTAAGAAAACCCTCCATTGATTTAATGTTTATATCGGGGATGAGATAGATAACCCCACCCTTTTCCCAGATGATGAATTTTTGGCCCGGTTTGATATCGATCCGCTCTCGAACCTCTTTGGGAATAACCACCTGATATTTTGTGGAAAGAGAGGTGTAAGTCATTATGGTGTAATGGTAAGTCAAATACGATATTTTGTCAAACGGTTTATGTAATTTGTATTACCCCAAGAAAAACAGAATTTTAAGCAACTTTTTTTGACAGAAGGCGATAACAGGGTTAGAAACAACAATTCTTAAGGGAATCTCTAAAAACGTCATCCCGACCCCGTATCGAGTACGGGGCAGGCTCCAGTCGGGATCCAGACGTCGTCCCGACGAAAGTCGGGAACCAGTAATAAATTGCTGGATTCCTGCTGGAGTTTACCCCTGCGGAGGCAGGGGCAGGGATGACAAATGCGGGGTTTGTAGAGGCACCCTTAATTTTAAAGGAGGATATATGGGAGACGCAAAAGTGGAAGCAATAATCAGGCCGGTTTCGGTGACATCGCTTGATTTGCCGGAGGGAGTACGGACAGAAATCTCAAAAATTGCCGAAAAGGAAGGTTCTCAAAGTGATCTTGATACCGCAGAAGAATTAAGAGCCGCCGCGGAGGCACTACAACAAATCCGAACCAAATCTACGGTCGCCCTGCCCAAGTTAAATCCAGCCGTACAAATCAGTAATGACCGAATCACCATTCAGGAAGACACAGGACAATATGAATACAGCATTCAGACTCCAAAGGAAGGATTTTTCGAAAGTTCTGATGGGTTTTTATTTCGTCGAAATGTAGAAACGGGGGATGTGAAAGAAATACGCCAGGAGAATAGAAGAGGATGTAAAAGTAACGGTGGAGCAATTAAGCAAATTGCTATTGGTGGAGGAGAACTTTATGTTCTTTTTTCAACAAGTAACAAACGGCTCTTTGGAAAGGTTGTGACTAACGAACGGGGAGATAGAGCCATTCAATTTGCCAATCTTGCTGAATCGGATTGGGCAATCCGCGAATTTGTTGAGGAGAATGGAAGGCTCGCCGTGAAAACGGTGAATGACAAAATTCCGGGTGGAGCCCCTGTATTAGTGGGTCGTTTTATTTTAGGAGCCAAAAAACTTTCTTTCTGCCCGTAATTGGAGTTGTAACGAGTTTAATTACCGATACGCCGGAATGCCGGTGATGGTTTCGCCTAGCACCAGTGTGTGGATGTCGTGAGTGCCCTCGTAGGTGTAAACGCTTTCGATATTGAGCATGTGGCGAATGACCGGATATTCATCCAAAATTCCATTGGCTCCCAAAATTTCGCGGGCGAGATGTGTAGCATGGCGTGCGATTTCACAATTGTTTCGCTTGGCCATGGAAACCTGTTCCGGTTTCATGGTGCCCGCATCTTTGAGACGTCCCAGCTGCAGGGAAAGTAATTGCCCCTTTGTGATCTCCGTTAAAATGTCGGCCAGTTTTTTTTGTGTGAGTTGAAAAGCGCCGATTGGTTTGTTGAATTGAATGCGTGTTTTGGAATATTCAACCGCGCATTCGAAACAGGCCATGGCCAAGCCCAGCACTCCCCACGAAATTCCATAGCGTGCTTGCGTCAGACAGCTTAGCGGGGCTTTCAGGCCTTCCGCTTTTGGCAGTCTGTTTTCTTCCGGCACTTCTACATCTTTTAAAACCAATTCGGAGGTGACACAAGCGCGCAGACTGAATTTGCCTTTTGTCTCGGGGGCTGAAAAACCTTTCATGCCTTTTTCAACGAGGAAACCATTGACTTTGCCAGCGTCATTGCGAGCCCAAACTACAGCGACATCGGCAAGGGTGCCGTTGGTGATCCACATTTTGGCGCCGTTTAAAATCCATTTTCCACCGTTCTTTTTTGCTTTTGTGAGCATGCCCGCGGGGTTGGAACCGAAATCGGGTTCCGTCAGACCAAAACAACCGATTGTTTTTCCGGAGGCGAGTGCAGGCAACCATTTTTTCTTCTGCTCTTCGCTTCCGTAGGTGAAGATAGGGTACATCACGAGCCCGCCCTGTACCGAAGCGGCCGAACGCATGCCCGAATCGCCGCGTTCCAGCTCCTGCATGAGCAAACCGTAGGCAACATTGTTCAAACCGGCACAACCATATTCCTGTGGAAGTGTGGCGCCGAGAAAACCAAGGTCCCCCATTTTTGGAAAAATTTCTTTCGGAAAAGTGGCGTTGCGATGATGTTCGGTGATGATGGGGAGAATTTCTTTCTCCGTGAAATTCCGCGCCATATTTTGTACTTGAATCTCTTCTTCGCTGAGAAGAGAGCTGATATTTATAAAATCGGTACAATTTAATTTGGACATAAAGGTCAACTATCGAATTCGGGATACCATGTCAATTTGATGTCCGTCAAAAAATTATTCCGGTCGTCGCCGGGGATGAAATTAAATTGTTGGACCCTTTCGTAGCCTGCACGCAAGGCAATTTCAAATGCCTCCGTGCTTCTCCAGCGACAACCGGCCCACCAGCGAAATCGTGTTTCTGCCGGGTTTTCAACGGTCTTGTGTATGATGGGGATACTGTAAAGATCACTATCCCTCTCTTCCCAGACAAATCCCAACTGATGTTGCCAGTAATAAGTTGGGGCAAAATCGTATCGAACATAAACTCCCTGAGCATCGGGTCCCAACGCGTCTCCGAGCAGAAGTTTGTTGTTTGTCCATCCGGAGATGAATTGTTCATGGCGGTAGGGAAGAAAACCGGCATTTTTGTATTCGAGTCTTAGTTGGTTGCGTCCATCGGAGGTCAGCCGGGGAATAAAAATTCCGGCGTGGTTCAGTGATTCATACACAAATTTGTATTGGTTGAAATTGGCATCATCGAGACTGAATT
This sequence comes from Deltaproteobacteria bacterium, assembly GCA_016213065.1. Lineage (NCBI taxonomy): Bacteria > Pseudomonadati > Myxococcota > Myxococcia > Deltaproteobacteria bacterium. The sequence continues at coordinate 25,598 of JACRBV010000077.1, read as the reverse complement.
CCCAATAGATTTGTGTCCCGCGCCATTTAGGAATACGCAGGGCAAATTCGAAAGCGCCGATTCGGTTGGAAGCAAAGGCGTCAATCGGATTTCCAAGACCGATAAGATTGGGAATATAACCGCCAATGGTATCTACAAAACGCGCTCCCACAGAGGCCTGTGGAGAACCATAACCGCCGCTCACGAGAGCCGTTGTAAAACCCCATTCAAAATTTTTGTGGGGGAGAAAGGAAAGTTTGTATCCTGTGATATAGGTATAAGGAAAAACTGTGCCATGAGTTAGATCGCCAAAAAAGAAAGTGGCGTTCATTTTTCCAAGATATTTTAGAATCCATGGCAGATGAAAAGGGGTGATGTTAGAAATTTTCAACATGTCCAAACCTCTGCCATTGATTGAAAAAATATTCCCCCCTTCCGGGTCAAAACCCCAGACAAGCTGGTCACGACCGTCCTGCATGCCGATATTTTTGAATTCAGATCTCAAATACAAATGATCAAAACTCCACTGCATGGTGTCTTCTGCCCCATTGTTTTGTTTTGCAAAAAGGAATTGAGGTTGACCTGAAATGTCAAAGTGAGAGCCAAGATGGATTGCGTGTTCTGACTCAAACATGAAATTGTGTTCGTCTTTATAAGGACGACCTCCTTCATAAGCCACAAGTGGGTTTATCAACGCATCTATCTTTGCACTGGAAACAGTGGGTGTTACGAAACGGTAGGGGCTGTCGAGAAAAAGATATTGAAGACTGAAATGTTGCAGGGGAGTTATTCTCAGGGTATCGGCGATAGTTTCTTTTTTATCTGGAAGAAAGTGTTCACATTGGGCCAATAACAACATTGCCCTTGGCTCTATCTTCTGACCCTTAACCCGCGGAAGGTTTGTTTTTGCTTCGTTAAGAAGACGGAAGATTTCTGTTTCCGAAAGGGGGCGCTGACCAAGCATGTAATCATCAATAAGACCAAACGCAGTTAGCGTATCGAGGATTTGATAGATAGCCGGATTTTGTGTGACTGAGACATTGAGTCGGGCTGAAGCGGTGGAAGCTACGAGAAGGAGCGCCAATAAAAAAAGAAAAGATAGTCGCTTCATTCCTTTGATCTCATAGATTTTTCACCTTCTTGTGCCCAGGGCGGGACTCGAACCCGCAAGAGTTTCCCCACAGGATCCTTAGTCCTGCGCGTATACCAATTCCGCCACCTGGGCCTATCATCGCCTTGCGAAAATTGCCGTATACTTCGTCAGTCTCCTCAGAAAATCCTCAACGTACAACTCAGTACGTTTCCAGTTTCCTTCGTCGACTTCCTCGTCTATTTGTAGGGGCTTGCGTCGCCCCCTCCACCGGCAAAGCCGGCGGAGTCTCCCCCTCACGTTCGCTTTGCTCACTCGGTAGATTCCATGGCAATTTTCGCAAGGCTCGGTAAATTCTCAAAGATTACCTTTTCTCTTTAACCGGCACTTCTGGCGTTACCGGAACTGGAGCCGGTGTAGTTGCTGGTGTTGTAATGGGCACGGTGCCGATTACGGATTCCTCTCCCTTGTTTGACCCGATTTTTGACAACCAGACGGATGTGAGCAAAAAAATCACTGAAACAATAATTGTCAATTTATTCAAAAATGTGGCTGGGCCTCTTCCTCCGAAAAAAGTTTGCGAAGCGCCGCCGAATACCGCTCCAACATCAGCCCCTTTTCCCGTTTGCAACATAATAAGGGCGATTAAAAACAGACAGATAAAAACATGCAATGCAACGGCGATCGTATCCATGATTCTCCTTTAGGCGTTTTGTTCTTGGGCGGACTGTACGATATTTGCAAATTTTTGCGGATCAAGACTTGCGCCACCGACCAGCAGTCCATCAATATCGGATTGTTTCAAAAATCCTCTCGCCTTTTCAGCGGAAACACTTCCTCCATACAAAATACGCATAGTCGAAGCTGTAGGGTCATCCAGCACTTTTGCCAAAAGAGTTCGCATCCAGCTAATCACCTCTTGCGCCTGATCGGGTGTTGCATTTTTGCCGGTGCCGATGGCCCACACAGGTTCATAAGCCCAGACCATTGTGGCAAGTTCAGAGCGGATTTGCCCATCCAACGCTTTTTTGATCTGGTGTTCCAACACTGCAAATGTTTTTCCCTCTTTATGTTCCTCATCGGTTTCGCCCACGCAAACAACCGGTGTGATTTTTTGATGGATGGCCTGCTCCAATTTTTTATTTATGTTAATGTCGGTTTCGCCAAAAAGCGTTCTTCTTTCGGAATGACCCAAAAGGACATACTGAACATTTAAATCTTTTAAAAAGAGTGAAGATATTTCTCCGGTAAAAGCGCCGGACTCTTCCCAATGCATATTTTGTGCGCCGAGTTTAAAAGGAGTTTCTTCAAACGCTTCCCCCAGCGCGTAGAGACATGTGAATGGCGGACATAATACAACCTCACACGGAGTCATTCCCTTCATTTCGTGACGAAAGACCGCGAGGAATTTGAGTGCATCCGTAACGGTGCTATTCATTTTCCAATTGGCGATGATCAGTTTGTTTTTCATGATAATGCTTTCAGTCCCGGCAATTTCTTTCCCTCAATAAATTCGAGACTCGCTCCACCACCCGTCGAGATATGGGTGATTTTGGATTCAAGTCCCGCGTGGATTATTGCCGAAACAGAATCTCCCCCGCCGACAATTTTAACCCCCTTCATGGAGGCTGTGGCGCGGGCGACACTATAAGTCCCTTGCGCAAATTTATCAATTTCATAAACGCCCAGTGGACCATTCCAAAAGATGGTTTTAGCTTTTTCTAGAGATTTCGAGAAAAGGTCCGCCGTTTTGGGACCGATATCAACTCCCATCCACCCTTCCGGAATGTCGGTTCCCTCGGTAATTTTGGTTGGGGCGTTTGCGTCCAGACTTTGGGCAATCATGTGGTCTACGGGCAACAAAATGGGAATCCCTTTTGTTTTTGCCCTCTCCAGCGCTTTTTTGGCGAGGAAAATTTTCTCTTTTTCAATTTTGGAATTTCCAACCTTGGCGCCGAGGGCCGCCAGAAAAGTATAGGCCATGGCCCCGCCAATCGACAGTGAATCCACCTTATTAAGCAAATTTGAGAGAACGTCGATTTTGTCGGAGACTTTGGCGCCGCCAAGAATTGCCACAAAAGGATGGGCGGGGTTCAACACAATCTTGTTCAAAAATTCGATCTCTTTTTTCATGAGGAAGCCGGCGCCTTTTTCTTTAGCGAATTTCACCATGCCAACGGTGGAAGCATGAGCTCTGTGGGCGGTTCCAAAGGCATCATTAATATAGACATCGCATAGTGAGGCGAGTTTTTTGGCGAAATTTTCGTCGTTTTCTTCTTCCTCTTTGTGAAAACGCAGATTTTCGAGCATCATGACTTGCCCGGGTTTCATTTCCAGAGAAAGTTTCTTGATCCCGTCTCCGATACAATCTTCGGGAAAGATAACAGAAGGAAGTTCCAAAAGTTCCATCAATCGCTCTGCCACGGGCGCCAGAGAGTATTTGGCGTTGCGCTCCCCTTGGGGTCTGCCCAGATGAGAGGCCAAAATGATAATCGCCTTGTGTTTGAGGGCGTATTGGATGGTAGAAAGGGATGCCTTGATGCGTGTGTCGTCAGCTACTTGATCTTCAGCATTAAGCGGCACATTGAAATCGACGCGAATAAAAACACGTTTGTTGGTCAACTGAATTTCATCGATGTATTTGATTGGCATATTTAAAGGAAAACCAAAAATTAAAAACACAAACCAAAATTTAGAAATTTTTTATTTTTTGTTTGTGTTTTTAATTTTTGATTTTTGATATTTAATTTTTCCTCTCTCCGATATACTTGGCGAGATCCAGCATGCGGCAACTAAAACCTGTTTCGTTGTCGTACCACGAAATTACTTTGACAAGATTTCCCATCACCTTTGTGCAAGGGCCATCTACAATGGAAGAACGGGTGTCGCCAATAAAATCGGAGGAGACCAGTTCTTCCGTCTCTACTCCCAAAATATTTTTGAGTTCACCGTTTGCCGCTTCTTTCAAAGATTTCAAAACAGCATCGGACGTTGTTTCTTTTTTCACAAGGACTACCAGATCGGTGCAGGAAACATTTGCTGTGGGAACCCGGATGGAAAAACCATCCAGTTTTCCCTTTAATTCGGGAAGAACTAAGCCCACCGCTTTCGCGGCGCCGGTGGTTGTGGGAATCTGATTGATGGCTCCTGCGCGTGCGCGGCGCAAATCTTTGTGAGGCGCATCCAAAATGTGTTGGTCGTTGGTGTAAGAGTGAACGGTGGTCATGAAACCTTTTTCAATGCAGAAATTTTTGTGCAGAACATAAGCAAGCGGAGCCAAACAATTGGTGGTGCAACTCGCGTTGGAAACGACCGTGTCTTTTTCGGGATTATAAGAGGTGTGGTTGACGCCGAAAACAAATGTGGCGTCGGGGTCGGTGGCGGGGGCGGAGATAATTACTTTTTTCGCGCCCCCTTTGATGTGTTCGCCTGCGCCGGCTTTATTGGTGAAGCGCCCACTGCATTCCAAAACAATGTCGGCCTTTGCTTCATTCCATGGAATTTGCGACGGCTCTTTTGAACTAAAAACGGGGATTGTTTTTCCGTCAATCGTCAAACCCTTTTCGGCAACCTGAACGGTCCCTTGATAACGCCCGTGCGTGGAATCGTATTTAAAAAGGTGGGCGAGAGTGGCAAGGGGGACGATGTCGTTAATGCCGACGCATTCTATGTCGGGGTTTTTCATGGCTTTGCGCAAAACAATGCGTCCGATGCGTCCAAAACCATTAATTCCAATGCGGATTGTCATAGCGGTGGGCTTTTTAGCCACTCAAAGGGCTTTAAGTCAACAGTTCTTTCATCAACTTTTGAAAAGCGGGAATATCGAGTGATTGCTGGCCATCGCTTAATGCGGTGGACGGATTGGGGTGGACTTCAATGAGGAGGCCATCTGCCCCGCAGGCCAACGCGGCTTTAGACATTGCCGGAACGAGGGATGCTTTGCCGGTCCCGTGAGAAGGATCAACAATAACAGAAAGGTTTGTTTTTTCTTTTAAAAGGGGGACGACATTCAAATCGAGTGTGTGGCGCGTGGCGGTTTCAAACGTTCTGATGCCGCGCTCGCAAAGAATAATCTGGTTGTTACCGCTCTCCAAAATATATTCTGAGGCGGCGAGCCATTCTTCTACTGTCATTGCCAATCCTCTTTTAAGGAGAATCGGTTTTTGCGTTTTGGCCGCCTCTTTTAATAATGGAAAATTCTGCGAGCTTCTGGAACCAATTTGAATCATGTCGGTATATTCTGCAACGAGCATTACATCCCGCGTGTCCAAAAGTTCGGTGACGATGGGGAGGCCCGTCTGTTCTCTTGCTTTGGCGAGGAGTTTTAATCCCGCCTCGCCCAATCCCTGAAAAGAGTGCGGGCTCGTGCGCGGTTTGAAAGCACCGCCTCTCAACGCATGTGCTCCGGCATCGCGCACCGCTTTTGCCACAGCGAGGAGTTGAGCTGAAGTCTCCACAGCGCAAGGCCCAGCAATAATAAAAGGTTTCTTTTTTAGAAAATCAGCGAAATTCATTTGCGGGCGCATCGTATTGAACAGTTGAGGAATGTCAAGGAGATTGGAATTAAAAAATCCCCTTGGTGTCTCTTTGTGCGCCTTGCAAAAGAGAAGGTTTCAACACCACATTGAGTTGTTTGATTTGTGGAGTGGTCAAAGTTGGAAGTTGTTCCACCAGTTTGAAAAAACGGTTTTTTTCTTCATCCGCAACAATATCTTCTGTGAGGGTTTCAAATTTGTGGATGTACTGAGGGCGCCTGAAAGGTTTTGCCCCGTTGGGGTGGGCGTTTGCGTTTCCCATTTTCTCGCGTATCTCGGAACCATCTTTCATCATCAGAATAACTTCTCCTCCAAATTTTTTCTGGTTCGGGTCTGAATGATGATAGGCCTCGGTCCATTCTTTTGATTCTTCCGTTCGAATTTTTTTCCAGAGTTCCAGAGTGGAAGGGCGGTGGGCTCGTTCTTTGTTATAACTTTTTTCATGGTGCCAGAAACCATCTTCTAAAGCGACGGCAAAAATATACATCAAGCTGTGGTCCAAAGTTTCCCGGCTGGCATCGGGATCAAATTTTTGGGGGTCTTGCGACCCCGTTCCAATAACATAATGCGTGTGATGACTTGTGTAGATCACAATTTCTTTAATTTTCGAAGCATCGATTTTTTTGTGATGCAATTTGAAAGCGAGGTCAATCAACGCCTGCGATTGGTATTCGGCCGAATGTTCTTTGGTGTAAGAATCGAGAATGGCGCGACAGGATTCTCCCACATTGGGCAGTGTCACCGTGTAGGCCCCATCTTTTCCTTTCAACATCCACGCGATGACACTTTCTTCTCCTTCATAAATTGGGGATGGAGATTTTTCACCACGCATGGCCCGGTCCACCGCTTCCACCGCTAGTTTGCCGGCGAAGGCGGGAGCGTAGGCTTTCCAACTTGAAATTTCTCCTTTGCGTGATTGACGCGTTGAAAAAGAAAGATGCACCGCCTGATTGATCGCCTGAAAAATAGTGTCGGTGTCGAGTTTCAAAAGTGTTCCCAATCCTCCGGCGATGGCGGGCGCCAAGTGGGCGATATGATCTTTTTTAAATTCGTGCAGACAGATGGCGCGCACAAGACTCATCTGAATTTCATAAGCGGTTAAAATTCCCAGCGTCAAATCTTTTCCCGATTTTCCGGTTTGTTGCGCCGTGGCAATCAAGGCGGGAATGTTGTCTCCCGGATGGGAGTAGTCGGCCGCTAAAAAAGTGTCGTGCATGTCGAGCTCGCGCACCGCAACATTGTTTGCCCAAGTGGCCCATTCGCATTCAAAAGTTTGATCGCTGGTGAGTCCAAAAAGTGTGGCGCCATTTGCGCGCGGGTGCGCGAGAGCCTGTTGTCTGGCGGCCATCACGGGTTTGCGGTTGATGGCGGCAATCGCAACGCTCGCATTATCAATGATCCGGTTCCCCACCATTTCCGCGGCTTCCGGGTCGGCCTTTATATTGTTCGAGGCCAATTCCGCCAAAGCCCACGCCAACTGTTTTTCCTTCGGAAGTTTTTCTTTTGAGGGAGATACCCTGACTTTGAGTGTTCGCATGGCGCTTGAGCTAGCCGAAAAAATGAAGGGACGCAATTGAAAACCCCTCCTTGCATAAATGGGGATTTATTTGTAGCAAGGGTTCATGCGCGTTAAATCAAGTCAATTCGAAGCTCTGGCCAAACACGTTATAAAACAACTGCACCAGAAAAAACTGGCAACATTCCAAAAAACGGATGAGGAATTAACCGAACTAATCGTCGGTCTCTTCCAAAAAAACGCGGCAGAAGAAGAAAAATTAATCGACGACGCCAAAAAACTTCTCGAACAAAACAAAAAGAAAATCGGACTTAATATAGATGAAGAAAGAGCTCTCTCAATGATCAAAAAACAACTAGCGAAGGAAAGAAATTTTGTATTGTAGAACATTATAGAGACCTATATTTTTCTGTCATTCCTACGAAGCTTGTCCCTGCAGGCAGTAGGCAGGGAGCAGGAATCCAGATGTGGGAACCGGAAATGAATGGCTGGATCCCCGCCTTCGCGGGGATGACAGACGTTAAGTGCAGGACCCGTTCAATTGGAGGTAATTGTAAAATTATGTTTCTATCCGAAGATCGTATCAATCATTTTTCTCACCTGATCCTAAACTCCCTCAAATCTAAAGGAGGGATGCAGATGGCTGTCGAAGAACGCAAAGTTTTGACCGGCATCAAACAGGCCATTCATGAATTTGGCTCTTTTTTGGATGCTATAGACGCCCAAATCCGCCACAAAGTGGAATCCCTTAAACGAAATGTCCAAGAAGGCTCCCGCGAATGGGACATCCTCTACCGCCAATACTTCGAAGAAGAACTCCACAAAAAAGGTCTCTAAACCCCTTGACTTCGCGAGGCCCCATCATTATATAAGCGCCACTTTGAAAATGTTAGCACTCTCATGGTGTGAGTGCTAAAAACCAGCAAAAGGAGGAAGTTTATGGCGCAACTCAAGATTCGCCCATTGCAGGACCGTCTCGTTGTTCGTCGTCTGACGGAACAAGAGAAGACGTCAGGTGGTATTATCATCCCCGATACCGCAAAAGAAAAACCACAAGAAGGTGAAGTTTTGGCCGTGGGGAACGGCAAAGTTTTGGAAAATGGAAAAGTTCAGCCCCTTGATGTCAAAGCGGGAGACAAAATCCTTTTCTCCAAATATTCGGGAACCGAAGTCAAGATCGACGGAGAAGAGTACATCGTCATTCGTGAAGACGATGTTTTGGGAGTAATTGGGTAATTTCATTAATTATTAATGTCAAGGCCGGCTCGGCCGGCCGCGAAGCAAACTCGTAGAGTTTGCGGAGTCAAATAGACAAGGAGATTTATATGGCAAAGGAAATTTTGTTTCAGCAAGACGCCAGAGAGAAGATGCTCCGCGGCGTTCATGTTTTGGCCACCGCTGTCAAAGCGACACTGGGACCAAGAGGTCGTAATGTTATTTCGGAAAAATCATTTGGTTCCCCCGTCATCACAAAAGACGGTGTGACGGTTGCCAAAGATATTGAGCTCACCGATAAATTTGAAAACATGGGAGCTCAGCTCGTCAAAGAAGTTGCCAGCAAGACATCCGATGTTGCAGGCGACGGAACCACCACCGCCACCATTTTGGCCGAAGCCATTTTCACAGAAGGCTCCAAATTGGTTGCCGCCGGTCACAACCCCATGGGTTTGAAACGCGGTATTGAAAAAGCGGTTGATGTGGTCGTTGGCGAATTGAAAAAGCTCTCCAAGCCAACCAAAGACCAGAAGGAAATTGCCCAAGTCGGCACCATTTCCGCGAACAACGACAGCACAATCGGAACCATCCTTGCCGAAGCGATGGAAAAAGTCGGCAAAGAGGGTGTCATCACCGTTGAAGAAGCAAAGGGAATGCAAACCACACTTGATGTGGTGGAAGGAATGCAGTTTGATCGCGGTTATCTTTCCCCCTACTTCGTCACCGATCCGGAAAGAATGGAATGCGTTCTTGAAAATCCATTGATCCTCATCAACGAAAAGAAAATCTCCGGAATGAAAGATCTGCTCCCCGTTTTGGAACAGATTGCCAAATTGGGCAGACCGCTTTTGCTCATCGGCGAAGATATCGAAGGAGAAGCGCTCGCAACTCTCGTGGTCAACAAACTTCGTGGTACACTGCAAGTTTCCGCAGTCAAAGCCCCGGGCTTTGGTGATCGCAGAAAAGCCATGCTCGAAGACATCGCCGTTTTAACCGGTGGCAAATTGATTGCCGAAGAGCTTGGTTTGAAACTTGAGAACGTGAAGATCGAAGATATGGGCCGCGCAAAACGCGTCACCATTGACAAAGACAACACAACCATCGTGGACGGCGCCGGCAAGAAAATAGACATTGAAGCCCGCGTGAAACAGATCCGCGAACAGGTCAAAAATACTACATCCGATTATGACCAAGAAAAATTACAGGAACGTCTGGCCAAACTGGTCGGTGGCGTTGCCGTCATTAATATTGGCGCCGCAACAGAAACCGAATTGAAAGAGAAAAAAGCCAGAGTGGAAGACGCCCTCCACGCCACACGCGCCGCGGTGGAAGAAGGTATTGTTCCCGGAGGCGGTGTTGCCTACATTCGCACCCTCTCCGCTCTTGAAAATCTCAAAGGAATCAACGAAGCCGAACAATTCGGAATCAACATTGTTCGCAGAGCACTGGAAGAACCCGCAAGACAGATTGCAATCAACGCTGGTTCAGAAGGCGCTGTCGTTGTTTCCAAAATCAAGGAATCAAAAGGAGCCGAAGGCTTCAACGCCGACACCGGTGTTTTTGAAGACTTGATCAATGCTGGTATCATCGATCCAACCAAAGTGACCCGTTCTGCATTGCAGAATGCGGCCTCGGTGGCGAGCTTGATGATCACAACAGAAGTGGCCATTGCAGAGAAACCGAAAGACGAAAAAAATGCTCCCGCAATGCCGCACATGCCGCCCGATTACGGAATGTGACCGAGGCGGGAACCCACGAAGTGGGTGGCCGAGGAAATCCCATAGCGCGAGTAGCGCGGTGGGATAGAAAATGAATTGTTGAGAGGGGAAGTGGTGTAAAAGCCACTTCCCCTTTTTATTTTTTATGCTAAGAAACGTTCATGTTTTTGTGGGGGATGTCATTGCGAGGAGTCCGAAGGACGACGAAGCAATCTATTGGGAAATTGCTTCGCGGAGTTTACCCTGAGCCCTCGGGATTCTTCGCTTCGCTCAGAATGACAAAGCGAAGGGCTCGCAATGACAAATGGATTCTGATTGTATCTTTGTTTCTTCTCTCCACTCCGCTTTTCGCCGTTGATTTTGGCGTGACCGGCTATTATCGCAACCGCGCGGAATTGACGCACGACCTTGATTTGCAAACTCCGAACAGTGGCATCACGCATAACAACGACCGCTTCGGAACCATCCAGTTTAGTGAAATGCGTTTTCGCATAGGTCCGATATTAAAAATCAACGATAACCTTGCCGTCTATTCCCAGCTCGACTTTTTGGACAACATTGTTTTTGGACAAAGTGCGAACAAAAATTTGCAAATTTTGTCACCGGTGGTGGGAACGCTGACGTTGCCAGCCGGAGCGGGCACCATCGGAGAGGTGGGTGGATCCGCCGGAGAAAATGGTGCCATCAATGTACGGCGCGCGTGGATGGAAATTTTGACACCGATTGGAAAATTTAAACTGGGTCGGCAACCTTCCCACTGGGGTTTGGGAATTTTTCAGAATGATGGAGACGGCAGACAAGATGACTTTGGTGATTCGGCAGATCGCATGATGTATCTGTCTCAATTTGAGATTGGAACTGTCGGCAATCTTTCAACAGGAGTTTTTTTTGATATTCCCTTTGAAGCCCAATTCGATCCGCGCATTCAGGGTCTTGGTGGAGTGGTCCGTGATAACGGACAAAATGCAAAACAGGTTGGAGCCCTTCTTTTGTATGAAGAACCAGTTTGGTCTGCGGGAACTTTTTCCGGTGTTCGTTTAAGAAGCGGTTCGAATGGAACAACCATGACCGCAACGGATGCAAAAGGAAACACCGTCGCAAGCGGGATTGATGGCGACACGCTCATGTACTTTGGTGATGTTTACGGCCGCTATTCTTTTGACAAATACACTTTCCAATTGGAAGGAGTTTATCTGGGCGGAAAAATCAGCACCGGTCTTGCAATCAACGCCATTCCCTTCAGCACTTTTTCAAGTAGCGGCGTTGGAGCGGGCATCATTAATCTTCCGGCAAAACAACCCGTTCGCGTTTTTATGGCCGCCTTTGAAGCAACGGGAAGTTATGATTGGGGCGGTGAGTGGAATGCCAAAACCGGTTACGCCAGTGGTGATTCAAGTCCCTTGTCGAGTCGCATCACTCAATATGGTTTTCGTCCCGATTATCGCATTGCTTTAATGATGTTTGATATGCCTTTGGGAACTTCGCCGTCTCTCTACGGAGGAACGGCAACAAACCCAACCGTGAACAGCAAACTCACGGGCGGCGTTCCCATCACGGGAAACTTTATCAACAATGCGTTGTATTTATCGGCCGGCTACAAACACACACTGGATGTGCGTGACGCCATTCCACAGGCCGACTGGCTTAAAGTTGGAGGGAATATCACCACGGCTTGGGCGCCAAAGAAAAACGTCAATTTGAATTTCAGTCAACTGCTCAATAATGCCAATTTGCCGACCATTTCTGAGAACGCGAGTTCTCTGTTGAAACGATGGTATGGTCTCGAATTTGATGTCGGCGCCGAGGCGCTTTTCTTCCACAACCTCTACACCGCATTTGATGCGGGCGTGCTGATTCCCGGAAAAGAATATAATATTGATGTAACGCTCACCAATCCGGGAAACATTGTGGACCCCATCCCCGCCGACAAAGCCTCCATAGCCTTCGCCACCCGCCTCACCGCGATGATTGAGTTTTAATTTTTGCGGTTGTTTTTTACGATTTATTAGGTTATTTATCTATTAAGCAAACAAGCCAATATATGATAAAGAACAAACGCAAACAGGAAAGCCTTGGGGAATTGGAACTCAGGTCGATTGCCTACGTTCAATTCCGTAAAAAAGAGTTTTTGCGAGTTGGCGACCTCGTCGAGGGAATTGGATTGTCGAAGTCTCAAGAATATGCCCTTCTTTTTAGACTGGAAACCAAGGGACAAATCGTTCGCATTAAACGAGGGATTTACTATGTCCCTCCACAGCTCCCTCCCAGCGGGCGGATCAGCGTGAGCGAATATTTCATTTTGTCAAAATATATGGAGATCGAAAAAGCTACCTACCAGGTGAGTGGCCCATCGGCATTCCATCGATACGGTTTCGACGAACAGATTCCAAATATTCTCTATATTTATAACGACCGTATTTCAGAGGGTAAAACGATTGGCGGTTACCGCTTCATCTTCATCAGGACCTCCAAGGAAAGGCTCAAAGGAAGCAACCTGCTGAAAGATGCGTCCGGGGTTTCAGTTTATATCGCATCCAAACCCAAGGCGTTGGTAGATGCGGTTTATGACTGGTCGAGATTCAATACTCTACCGAGGGCCTTTTCATGGATTGTGGCGGCGACGAAAAAGGACAAGCGACTTGCGACTCAAATTGTCAATGCGGTCGTTGACTCTGGAAACATTGCTGTCGCCAGACGTATTGGTTGTCTGCTGATGCACAATGGATTTTCAAAACAGAGCCTGCGGAAATTGAAGGATTCGTTAGGTGGAGCTCTCTCGTTAATTCCTCTCGTTCCACGGAAACCCGCACGGGGTGCAACAGATAAATATTGGGGGATCATCATCAATGACACAATCGAATTCTGACTTTTGTCTGTTTCATGAAGATCGACCTCTCTTTCGAGAGGCGGTTCTCTTTACGGCTCGTGAAAGCAATTTCGGCACCACGCTTGTTGAGAAAGACTACTATTGCTCGCTCCTCTTGTCACACCTTTGTAAAGATGCCGCGACGTCGCTCGTGTTCAAGGGAGGGACTTGCTTGAGCAAAGTGTACGCGGATTTCTACCGGCTGAGCGAGGATTTGGATTTCGTTATTTCCATGAAATCAGACGCTATACGCAGTGTGCGTAGCAAGGCCGCGAAGCCGCTGTGTCATCTTGTTGACTCGATTCCCGAAACCTTTCCGGAAATGCGGATTGAGGACCCGCTCAGTTGAATTGGCGGAAAGAGTAATTCCATCATGGGATTCCAAAACACCAATAACACTAAAAGCCTCTGCACCGCCCAGCGCGGCGCCCTCAAAGCCCGAGGCCAAAGCGCCAGAATCGGCCAAATAATTGGAAGCTAATACAAATTCCCCTGCCACGATTATGAATCCTTTCTACTTTGTCATTCCCATTTCTCATTTGTCATTCCGGCGAACCCCGTATCGCAGTACGGGGCAGGTGCCGGAATCCAGTACTGGATCCCTGCTTTCGCAGGGATGACATTCAGAGATGCCATATTGTCATCGGCAGGCGGAAGGAAAAGTTGCGTTTTTTTTTAGAGAAATAAGGAAGGAATTTTTTTCACCTACCTCACCACAATGGCTGAGTTTTAAGCTTCGAAATTGGTGATCCCTGCCGTTTCTGCAAGTTTCTTCAGTTTTTTATCTAACGTCCACAGTGCCGCGCCCGTTTCTTTGGAAGCCAATGCAATCATTCGGTCTGTTATACCGGGGATTCCAAATCCATTTCGCCACGCTAAATGTGCAAACTCGATTATTTTTTCCCATGTTTCCTGCTTATTCCAATCAGGGTTTAGCTGATGCATAGATTGAAAGGCTTGAGAAACAACAAGGCGGTTTTGGGAAGACATCTGTCCCGAGAGAACTTCGGCCCGGATTGGAAGACACGTAGCCACGCGTCTTTCTTCAATCAACATTTCCAATTGTGCAGATTCGGCAAATGAACTTTTCTTGAAAAATTCAATCCAAACGGAGGTGTCTACAAGGACAATCACCGCCGTCTCATCCTTTTTAAGCTCCTTTGGGAAAGACCGAGGGCGCCGGAACCCTTAAGTTGTAAAAGGGTTTCCAGCCGTTTCCTGCGGATCAATTCCTCAAGACCCAGCACGACAGCCATCGTCTGCGTGGTTGCCCCGCTGACTTTTACCGCTTCCTGTAGAAGCTGTTTTGGTATGTTCATTGATGTTCTATTAGACATATCTAGGATGTATGGTAAAAAACAAAAAAACACCTGTCAACATATTTATTGCGTGGAATTTTTTTGTTCAATCTGAGTTTGATTCTTCGAGGATGCGGACGACTTTGATTTCGGGAGATCCGGATTTATCTTTATGAAGGGTGCCGACGAAAGTCACAGGCCCTTGTTGGAATGTTCTTTTAGCCGCTTCCGCTTCTTCTCCGGTTTTTGCCTGATAAATGCCGAAGAGTGCAAATTCCGCTTCTGTTGCAGGAAACTTAATCTGAAAAAAAACGAAGTTGGGATAATCTGCATTAGTTGCATTCAAAACAGACACACGAACATCCTTCAAAAGAACATGGCTTCCAACGGGGAGGATTTCAACATCATATTCCTTATCAACAGGATAAAGCGGGACCGCGCCCTGTTTAAATCTTGCCAAGGTTGGTGCCATGACTTCTCCTGTCTTGCGATCATAAAGTGCCGGAGGAGGACGTCTGACATACTGACGCAGGTTGTGAAGAGTTAGGGATTTATATCCTCCATATCCAAGGAAAATTATGCCCAGAGTCAAGAGAGTGTAGGTCTCTGCGATGGACTGAAGTGACATTTTAACTAATCCATTTGCTAAAAAAAACCCGAATACGCCAACTGCAGTAAAGGGCAGTCCAGCAAATACGGCCAACATCTCAGGTAAACTTGGAACAGTCGTTATCCATGGAGGAATCTCTTCGCCTTCTAATCCTCGCAAATATTCCGCCGCACTCACCATTGCCATGGTTGCAGGAATTTCGGCGGCCCTTTCTGCGGGTCTTACGGGTGTTGCTTCTCCGGCGGCATGTGGTCCCAATGCCGCTACAGCATCTTCAGCAGAACCAAAACGTTTGCCTGTAACGCCAGTCCCATTCGCGCGCGGTGACGAAGCGGCTAATAACCTGTTAAATGTAGAAGCATGCTCACGAATGTTTAGGGCAATCAAAGATCCAAGTCGTTGCATGCGATCTCTGTTGCCATCTGCCGCGGCTTGTTTGTAGGCGGGAAGTAAAGTCTCAAGGGCTGTATTTGTAAAAAGGAAAGTTCTATCAGAGGATTCAGAATTTTCCAAAACGCCAAGGACGTCAGCAACTCCTACGTTGTCCACTGCGACGTTTTCAAAACCGGAAGCTAAAGAAACCGCATCGATAAAATACTGGGAAAATGATACAGGTTCCGTTACTACCATATTAGCAAATCCTTTCGATTCGTGTCATTGCGAGGCCCCATAGGGGCCGTGGCAATCTCCATCTGTGTCCGAGGGAGATTGCTTCGTCGCTTACGCTCTTCGCAATGACGTTGTCAATGATTTTCTATCTATCTCTTCCCCATCGGAACGTAATCTCTTGATTCCGGACCGGTGTATTGGCTTTCGGGGCGCATGATACGGTTGCCGATGCGCTGTTCCATCACATGCGCGCACCAGCCGGGCATTCTTCCCACCACGAACAACGGTGTATCCACTTCAATGGGAAGATTTAAGAGGAAATAAAGAGGCGCCGCTGGAAAATCCACATTGGGAAAAAGTTTTTTCTCGGACATCATTGTTTTTTCGACGATGTTGGAAATTTCGTGCCATTTTGTTTCGCCCAGTTTTTGGGCGAGTTTCCAACCAAATGCTTTGAGGATCGGAGCTCTTGCATCTTTTTTCTTGTAGACGCGGTGACCGAATCCCATGATCTTTGCTTTTTTGGCAAGTTGTTCTTTGATCCAACCCTCTGCTTTTGCGGGTTCGCCGATTTTCTGGAGCATATACATAGCTTGCTCGTTTGCTCCACCGTGAAGCGGTCCTTTAAGAGCGCCAATGGCGCCGCAGATGCAGGAATGAAGATCCGACAATGTTGATGCGATGACTCTCGCCGTGAAGGTAGAAGCATTGAAGCCGTGTTCTGCGTAGCAAATCAATGAAGCATCCAACGCTTTTGCAAAATCGGCGTCGGGTTCTTTTCCTGTCACCATGTACAAGAAGTTGGCGGCAAACCCGAGAGTTGCGTGTGGTGCAACGGGTTTTTCCCCCCTTTGCGCGCGGATTCTTCCTGCAAGAAGAACGGGAGTTTTTGCAATAAGGCGGATCGATTTTGCCAGCTCCGCTTCTTTCTCGTTACTTTCACATTGGGGATCATAATGACTCAAGTTGGAGGCACCACTTCTTAAAATATCCATGTAGTGTGCTTTTTTCGGAAGGTTGGAGAGATATTGAATCAAATCTCCGGGGACACTTCGTTCCTCCAAAAGTTTTTTCTGAAATTCTTTGAATTCGGCGGCGTTTGGAAGTTTGCCGTAAAGCAGGAGATAACAAACTTCTTCGAAAGATGATTTTTCGCAGAGCTCGCTGACCTTGTATCCGTAATAAATCAGCTCGTCCCCCGCGGGATCGACCTTGGAAATGGCGGAAAGTCCGGCGATAACGTTTTCCAGACCCGGAGAATAACCCGGGATTTGTGTTGGTGTTGTCATTTGTACCTCGTTTTTTTGTCCAACGCGACGTAAGCGTCGTAGTTTAATAGTTTATAAAGTTCACTTCGTGTCTGCATTTCTTCGATGAGATTTTTCTGGGACCCTTCTTTTTTCAGCGCCAAGAATCCTTTTTCAACGGCCTTCATGGTCAGACGAAGAGAAGTGACGGGAAAGATAACGATGGAGTAGCCCATTTTGTCAAACTGATCTACGTCAATGAGCGGCGTCTTGCCAAACTCAGTCATGTTGGCCAATAGCGGTGTTTTTGGAAATGCTTTCGCAAACTCGGAAAATTCTTTAATAGAGGTTAATCCCTCTGGAAAAATGCCGTCGGCTCCCGCTTTAACATAGGCCTTGGCCCTTTGGATGGCGCTTTCAATGCCCTCCACGTTGTGCGCGTCGGTGCGCGCCATAATAAAAAAATCGCGATTTTTGCGGCCTGCAACGGCGGCTTTGATTTTTTCGCACATTGCCTCTTTGGAAATGAGCAGTTTTCCTTCCAGATGACCGCAACGTTTGGGGAGCACTTGATCTTCGATATGCAAACCCGCCACATGAGCTCCTTCGAGCATTTGCACGGTGCGATAAACATTCACGGCTTCGCCAAAACCCGTGTCGGCGTCGACCAGCAAAGGAAGTTCACAGGCGCGCACAATGGCATAAGCATGCTGGGCTAGCTCTGTTAATGTAACAAGCCCGATATCCGGAATTCCAAGAGAGGCCGACAAAGCCCCGCCGGAAAGATAGAGCGCCTTGAAACCCGCCTGCTTAGCGGACATCCCAACCAACGGATTAAACGCGCCGGGAAGGACAAGCGGCTTTTTCTTAAGCAACTCCCGAAATGTTTTGGAGTAATTCACAGCGGGGTTTAGAACCCATTATGACTGTGAAATCAAGTATTACGTTAGGATGTTAAGGTTGTCATTCCCGCGAAGCTTGTCCCTGCAAGTAGTAGGCAGGGAGCGGGAATCCAGCCCGTATTAATATTTACTGGATCCCCGATTAAAACATTCGGGGATGACAACAAGAAAGAACCAGTTTTTACATCCTCTTTGGGATTTTGGTGGATTGGGTTTTTTGTAGCAGGGACCAGTAGGTTTGGAATGGTTTTCCGTAGCCTTTCCACGGGTCGTAGAAGAGGTGTCTCATTTCGGTTTTGCTGATTTGGTTGTCGAGCAGGGCGTAATAGAGTTTGTCCCCCAACATATAACCCAGCGCGTGAGAGACCGTGAAAAAAAGATCGGGGCGTTTGCTTAAGATGCCGATATCGCTGATCGCCTCTCCCTCTGATTCAAGTTTTTTCGCCTCTTGCACAACCAGCGCTGTTTCATATTCCAAACGGCGCTCTGCGGTAGGAGAAATATTCTGGAAGTAGGTGAGAAGTTTTTGAAAATCTTTTTCATGATAACATTTGCGTTTGTGATTGATAATTTTCGAACCAAAAAATCCGAGCGCTTCGTGCAAAATGTTAGCATAGAGAGCGTCGAAAGACTCTCTGGGTTTTTCCTCTCCGGAACAAATATGTTTAATAAAATGGGCCGCCTCTTCACCGGCATGGTTGATGGAAAGATTGGAGAGATAGGCAAACCGCAATTTTGGAATGTAATAACTTTCGCTGTTAATGATCTGCCGTTTGATGGATTTGAATTCTTCCGGAGAAAAACGCCCACTCTCCTTGATGCGATCCAAAAATGAAAGATCACCGCAGGTAAAAACTTCTATTCGATCTTTTTCTTTTCCAATATCTATTTTTAAAAAATGACTGATGCGATCGACCAATTCCAGAAAACTGTGTTTCGGATCGGCGTAATCAATTTCTCCCTCTTCATGTTCCAGCCAATTCAGGTAAGAACGCTGGCTGATGACCGGAGGCGTGTGCATTCTGCAGTAGCTTTTTTCGTCGATGCGCACCACCTCGACAAGATCTTCAAGCCCTTGTTTAACAAGTCGCCAATAAATCGATTCGCTATTTTGATAGAGAATCAATTCTCTTTTTTGCAGACCCAATTTTTTCAAAGCCGCGTTGACTTCTTTGGGAAGATGGGGCGGGGCGATGTGAAGATCACCGATGAATATGAATATTTTTTTTCCGGGATTGAGTTTCGCCATTTGGGCAATCAACTTAGCGCTGGCGCTGTCTCTTTCGCTGATGGTGGCCCCCTTTGCCGCGGCATCAATCCCAAAAACGGGAATTGCATGATATTTCGCGAAATCAAAAAGAGATTTAAAATTTTCCCAAAGATCAAACACCCAGTGTTTTCTCAAACCCACCCGCTTTAAAAAAGAGGGCTCGGAAATTTTATCATTCATGAAGCTGTCGATAATTTTTTGATGGCGTTTGTGAAGGAGTTCCAACCCCAAAATCCATTCATGTTTTTTTCGGGACATGGCCTTGAGGATTCTCAAAAAAGATCGTTGGGATTGGTTGCAGGTGTGGTAATCGCCCACATAAACAATGTCAGCTTTGTCAATGGCCTGAAACATTTCTTCAATGGGTGCAATGGCCTCAAAATTTTTGACACAGCGTTTATAGGTTTTTTCGTAGAGATCGAAGCCGGGCTCTTTGATAAGGATTGACTCCTCAATAAATTTTTGATTATGGCGAAAAAGAGACTTCTGAATTTGTAACAATTCTTCTCTGGGGCTTAAAATCATAATTTTTTAAAACCGGTACGAAACTTGTCCCACCGTCTGGAAGTCCCACGTGCTGGTGGAACCAGCCAAGACGTGCATGGAGGCATTGGGGCCTATGTAAAAATGAGGCGTTAACTCATAGAAAAAACCAAGTTCCGGGAGCATAAAATCAAACCAACTTTGATTTTTTGTGTTGAACAAAACCCCCATACCCGTTCCCACATACGGCGAAAAACGGGGCCAGCGCTTGAGATCAAAATGATAGCGGGCGAACGGAATGAAGTCGAAGGAGTTGGTGCTACCAAGAAAGATATCAAAATCGAGACCGATGGAGATATTGTCGTTCCAGTAATATTCGCCGTTGATGTCCAGATCAAATCGGACCGGTGAATGCCATCCGCCGCCGGCTCCCGCGGTGAATTGGAAGGTCCCGTCTCGGGTTTGGGCCAATACTGCTTGGGCCGATGCGACAGATAAAATGACAAGAAAAAAAAGTTTCAGAAATTGTTGTTTCATCGCTCCCCCTTGGTGGATTCTCTTTATTAAAATTGTTTACAAAATGAAAGGGTGAAGATAAATGGACGCCAATGAAGGCGGTTTGTATTCATCAACATGGTGGCCCCGAAGTCTTGAAATACGAGGATATCCCCGATCCTGTCTGCGGTTCAGAGGATGTTTTGGTCCAGCTCAAGGCCACCTCCATCAATCATCTTGATATTTGGGTGCGTCAGGGGATTCCCGGATGGAAAGTTCCTCTTCCCATCATCCCCGGAAGCGATGGCGCCGGCGTTGTTGTTGGAAAAGGGGAGTTGATCAAAGATCTCGCCGTGGGCGACAAAGTTTTAATCATTCCCAACATCAGTTGCGGTAATTGCGAAAAATGCGTGAATGGGGATGACAATCTATGTCCCGATTACGGCATTGTGGGAGAAACCTGCAATGGCTGTGATGCTGAAATGATCTCGCTTCCGCGTCGCAATGTAATTCCAATCCCCAAAGGTTTGAATTATGAAGAAGCCGCCGCCATCCCCCTTGTTTTCATGACCGCTTGGCACATGTTGGTCACCAAAGCGTTGGTGAAACCGGAGCAATTTGTTTTGGTTTTGGCGGCGGGTTCCGGCGTGGGTTCGGCCGCGATTCAAATCGCCAAACTTCACGGCGCCCGCGTGATTGCCACGGCAGGCAGTGAAGAAAAATTGGCGAAGGCAAAAGAACTGGGCGCGGAATTTACTATCAATCACTACAAAGAAAAAATTTCAGAAAAAGTGAAAGAGTTTACCGAAAAACGCGGGGTCGATGTTGTTGTGGAACATGTGGGCCGCGCAACATGGGAAGAGAGTCTCAAAAGTCTTGCGAATGGCGGCAAAATTGTTACATGCGGAGCCACAACGGGCGCCCACGTGTCCGTTGACCTGAATTATCTTTTTCACAAACATCAGCAAATCATTGGTTCCACCATGGCCAGCCGCGGCGAGCTCTTCGAAATTCTCAACATGTTTCGTCAAAAGAAATTAAAAGCGGTGATCGACAAAGAATTCCTTCTCAAAGAAGTAGCAGAAGCCCATCGCTATATCGAAAAAGGCAGTCAATTCGGAAAAGTCATTTTAACCATATAGTAACAGGTACCCTATGGTAGTCCGGCACAAAACAATCGCGGTGCAAGTAGGGTCCGTAACAATGGGCGGTGGGCATCCTGTTGTTATTCAGTCGATGACCAACACGGATACGGCGGATGTTGAAAAGTCGGCGGCGCAAATCCAAGAGTTGGCGGATGCCGGTTCGGAATTGGTTCGCCTTACGGTCAATAACGAAGAGGCGGCGCAGGCGATTCCACTTCTCAAAGAAAAATTGCTGGCCAAGAATTGCAGGGTGCCGCTTGTTGGTGATTTTCATTACAACGGCCACACTCTTTTAAACAAATATCCCGATTGTGCCGAGGCACTTGATAAATATCGCATCAATCCGGGCAACGTCGGCTTCGGCGAAACTCACGACAAAAATTTCAAACAGATGATCGAAGTGGCGTTGAAATATCGCAAGCCCGTTCGTATTGGTGTGAACTGGGGTTCACTGGATCAATCAATCGCCAATCGTTTGATGGACGAAAATGCAAAACGGCCAAACCCAAAACCGGCGAATGATGTCATGGTGTCTGCCATGGTGGAGTCGGCTCTTTCTTCGGCGACAATGGCCCGCGACTACGGATTGGCGGAAGACAAAATTGTGATCAGCGTCAAGATGAGTCATGTGCCCGATGTAATCCGCGCCTACACACTGCTTGCCGAACGATGCAACTATGCGCTTCATGTGGGACTCACCGAAGCAGGGATGGGACTCAAAGGTACCGTGGCTTCCACCGCCGCATTGGCCTGTCTTTTACAACAAGGAATCGGCGACACAATTCGCGTTTCTTTAACGCCGGCTCCGGGCGCTTCGCGTACGGAAGAGGTGTATGTCTGCCAAAATATTTTGCAGGTTTTGGAACTCCGGCAATTTCGCCCCAGCATTACATCCTGCCCGGGTTGTGGTCGTACAACCAACACGTTGTTTCAGGAAATGGCTCAGGATATGGAAAAATTTTTCACGGCCAAACTCCCCGAATGGAAAAAGAAGGGTTACAAGGGCATTGAGTTTTTAAAAATCGCCGTGATGGGTTGCATTGTGAACGGTCCCGGCGAATCCAAACACGCCGACATTGGCATCAGCCTTCCGGGAAATGGCGAAAATCCCAAAGCCCCTGTTTTTGTAGATGGAGAAAAAGTGGCAACGCTGGAAGGCCCGGAATTGATGACCACCTTCAAAAAGCTCGTCGAAAATTACGTGGATAAAAAGTATGGGCAGATTCCTCTGTGTCATTCCGGAAGTGGTGGAAAATGTCATTCCGGCGAAGGCCGGAATCCAGTAAATTTTAAAAAACTGGATCCCCGCCTGCGCGGGGATGACAAATAACAGAAAACCTGTTGATAATAAATTTTCGCTGTTATACGGCTTCCGTCACGCTCATAAAGGAGATCAAAAATGGTTGCCACCGCCTTAACAGCAGAAACATCTTTTCCAACATTTGTCAGTCCCGATGCTTTTTCGGAAACTCTTTTAAGTGGAAGCCTAACAAATCCCCAACTTGCTTTGATGGGGACGGTTTTTGAAACAGGTGGTTTGGATGAGTTGTCTGGAGTTCTTGCGGTGCTTCAAAATCCTCGGAGTATTGGGACTGATATTTCCAGAGAACAATTTGCCGCCGCTGTTTATCAAGTGGTTTCAAGAGATGGTGCGCGCGTTCAACAATTATTAATGCAGGCACGAACCAGTTCGCCTCTTTCGCGTGCATCGGTTCGATTCAATCCAAACCCACAAGCGGCTTTAGCGTCAGTCTTTGGCGCTGGCCGTAGAGGAAATCAGGAAGCAAGAGTGGGCGACGGTGTTGGAAGTCCTGTGGTGCCAAAACGTGCAATACCAAATTCCGAAGGGTTGCGTGCTCAGGGGGCGAGTGCGGCACCCACCGCCGCAAAGGCCGAAACTCGTCAAATAGAAAAAGCAGGAAGACTCATTGCCGAGGGAAAAGTTCGGGACGGCGTTGTCAAACTGATTGTCTTGGCAGAAGCTATTTCAGTTGGAACTAGAAGAAGAGCAGAGGATTATTCCCGAATAGGGAATCTTTTTGTGGAAGCAGGTTTGGCGATGAAAATGGGAAAAGCCCAACAGGTTAGTCGTGGCACTGTTTATCAATGGCCCACACTCTTTCAGTGGGCGGCAGTTTTTTTTTCTAAAGCGAATTCCAATGCAAGAGACCCGAATGAGCAAAATACACACTTTGCGAAAGAAATAGTGGCCACATGGTTTGCAGGAGAGAGATCCCATGCAGAAGCATATTTGAAGATACTTAAACGGAACATCATAACAAGATGGGACGGAAATTCACCGCAAGTTTTGCAGGTTCTCACCAGAATGCTTGGGTATATGCTGTCGGTGCCACCAGATGATAGATACATGCTGTCGGTACATCCGGATTTTAGACACTTATACCCAACCCACAACTATCGTATTGCTATAGGATATCTTGCGGGGACAATGCCAGTTGGTCAACAACAGCAAAAGTTATCAAAACCAATAGATGAACGGGAAAACCAAAAAATTCGGGAAGCCGTGGAGGAAGCCAAAAACGTCGTCGTCCCGGGTTTCGTTGAAGGAGTGGAAAAACTTCTTGGCCCGGATCTTGCGGACGCTTTCTTAAGTGAAATAATGCCCGCAGAAACGTTGAAGACATCACGCGAAGCGGTGGCAACAATTGTCGTTAGATAATTCAGGGCTTTCTTTTCAGATAAACATTGATGTTGGGCATGAGGAACTGGTCGGCGCAAGATTCTCCTCTGTAAAATTTTCAAAACATCATTCAAATCCGATTTTGCTCTCGACGATATAATTGGGGCGGTTTTTGACCTCGTCATAGACGCGTCCCAGATAAAGTCCCACAAAACCGACGGTGATGAGTTGTGTTCCTCCCAGAATCAACAAGGTAGCCATGATAGCCGTCCAGCCGGGAATGTTCATTCCGAGAAAAAACATCACGAGATTTGCGATGAGGTACAGGAAAGAGAGGATGGAGATGACAAATCCGATTACTAAAGCCATCTTGAGGGGAAATGAAGAGAAAGAGGTAAGCCCGGCCAAAAACATTTTGAGTGGGCCTGTGCCGATTAAAGGATAATGCGTTTTGCCGGCGAAGCGTTCTTCGCGGTTATAAAAAACCGGAACCTGTTTGAACCCAACCCAAGTGACAAGGCCGCGCACAAACGGATCTTTTTCGCGCAATTTTGATAATTCATCGACAACGTTTCTCGAGAGAAGTTTGAAATCGCCCGAATCAAGGGGAAGGTTGATATTTCCCACGCGGCGCAAAAAACGGTAGGCTTTTTTGGTGAGCCATATTTTGAAAGCCGATTCCCCTCTGCGACTTAAGCGAGTGGTGTAAACAACATCAGTCCCTTTTTGAAATTCTTCAAACATTTTTGGAATCAACTCCGGCGGGTCTTGAAGATCAGCATCCATATACACAACCGCGTCTCCTTTTGCGTGCTGGATGCCGGCCAGAACGCAGGGACCATTTCCAAAATTGCGGGACATGTTCAAAATTTTGATATTCTTGTCCGCGTTTGATTGCTCTTTGAGAACTTCCAGAGAATTATCGGCAGAGGCATCGTTCACGAAAATCAATTCGTAATCAATATTCAACGGGCGAATGGAATTTTGCAGTCGCTTGATCAACTCCGGAATAACCGGTGCTTCATTGCGAAAAGAAAGAACAACGGAAAGAAGCATATCGTTACTTCCCAGTGAAGTTGGGTTTACGTTTTTCCATGAAGGCCTTCATGCCTTCTTTTTGATCTTCAGTGTCGAAGAGTTGATAGAAGAGACGGCGTTCTTCTTTGAGTCCCTCTTCCAAAGGAAGTTGCATTGCTTTCAGAATCGCTTGTTTGGCGGTGGCGGTGGCGATGGGCGAGATCGAAGCAATTTTTTGCGCCAGTTTTTTTGCTTCACTCAAATATTCTGTGGGAGGTGCTATTTTGCTGATGAGGCCGGCGGCTAAAGCTTCCTGCGCGCTGAAAGTGTTGCCGGTTAAAATCCATTCCATCGCGCGTGATTTTCCAACGGCACGGATCAGACGCTGTGTGCCGCCGGCGCCCGGAATAATGCCGAGGTTGATTTCGGGTTGACCAAATTTTGTGGTTTCAGAAGCGACGATGATGTCACACATCATGGCGAGCTCACAACCTCCGCCCAAAGTGTAACCGGAAACCGCGGCAATGAGTGGTTTTTTAATTTTATTGATTTTGTCCCAGATCGCCAAAGGGTCTTGCGATTTTATTTCGTTGGCCGAAAGCGGCGCCATTTCTTTAATGTCCGCCCCGGCGGCAAAGGCTTTGTCACTGCCGGTTATAACAATCGCCTTGATTGCATTGTCATGGTCCAATTCTTCAAGTGTGCGCACCAATTGAAGCATCAATTCCGGACTTAGGGCATTCAAGGCTTCAGGGCGGTTGAGTTGAACAACAACAATGGGTTCCTCACGATGAACTAAAATCATATTGACTTCTGCCTAGCAGAACCCTCATTAGTTGGCCACAATGAAACTGCGCGTTGTCAGAATCGTCCGTGAATTAATTCATCATCTGCCCTACTCGATGGTGGGTGTTGCGGCGTCTCTGGGATTTTTGCTCGCCATGGAAAAAGGCGGATGGAAC
>JACRBV010000076.1 GCA_016213065.1 Deltaproteobacteria bacterium | reverse complement strand
TATTTCTGGCAGGGGGGATTTGTATCATGGGGGGCTTATATCGGGGTTTTACTTTCGTGGTATTTTTATTTGCGTTGGCGAAAGCAACCGATCTGGGCCTATTTTGATATTGCCTCTCTCTCATTTCCTCTGGCAATGTTTTTTGGAAGGGGTGGATGTCTGCTTGCCGGTTGCTGTTTTGGAAAGCCGACCGATTTTTTTATTCATCTCACGTTCACAAATCCGGCTTCGACCGCCTACAGTGTTTATCCCAATATTCCTTTGCACGCGACGCAAATTTATTTGATGGCGAATGTGTTGCTGATTCAGCTTATCGTCTGGTGGATTTCCAGAAAATACTGGCGTTTTCAGGGAGAGCTTTTTTCGATCATGATGATTCTTTATTCCGTAGGACGGATAGGAATCGAATTTTTAAGAGGGGATGTTGATCGGGGCGTTTATTTTGGCGGCATTATTTCCTCGGGGCAACTGGCCATGATTCCGTTTTTGATTGCGGGAATATATTCCTATTTTTATTTTAAACGTCTAGGATTGCCCGTGCCACAACGGATCACCTCATGAATAAAAAACTTTTATTCTGGCTGTTGGGTCTGACATTTCTCCTGTTAGTCAGTTTCAAAATTTCCCAGTTTTTTCTGCCGGAGAGTTGGGCCGCACTTTTGCTTCCCGCACTTTTGCTTTATGTCCCGTTTATTTATTTAAGCGCTCAGAAAAGACAAATCGATTTTCTGGACCGCTCATGGAAACAGTTTGCGGGAGGTTTGTTTGCTTTCGCGGTCGCTGTGCTAATCATTTTTCCTGTTTACTTTGTTTTTGCCCATACGTGGATGCTCCACATTTTTCATTTTCACGGATTTCAGTCGGCGCCATGGACCGCCTTTACGAATCATCTGGGTTTTCAATTTTTGGCCGTCGCCATTCCGGAAGAATTTTATTTCCGGGGTTTTCTGCAGGGAGAGTTGAATAACGTTTGGACAAAAAAATGGCGCATCTTGGGGGTTGATTTAGGATGGAGTTGGATTGTAACGGCGGCAGTCTTTGCCTTTGCGCACAGCCTGATCCAGCTTCAATGGTGGCATTTTTCAATCTTTTTCCCGGCACTTTTATTTGGCTATCTAAAAGAAAGAACCGGCTCCATCACCGCCCCCATATTATTTCACGTCTTCTCCAACTGTTTCATGGACTGGTTTTCCCATAGCTATTTTTAACCGCTCCCCAACAAAAGAAATCAACAGTCTCCCCAAATTGTTGCAGTTTTGATTCAATGTGAGTCATTTTGAGCCAATGCCGCATTCTCTCT
The DNA here is from genome assembly GCA_016213065.1 of Deltaproteobacteria bacterium. Classification (NCBI taxonomy): domain Bacteria; kingdom Pseudomonadati; phylum Myxococcota; class Myxococcia; species Deltaproteobacteria bacterium. The sequence goes on along the minus strand of JACRBV010000076.1, from coordinate 3,901 downwards.
CAAGGACAAGCATTTAAAATCAATAGCTTATTTGGATAATAGCGGTGGCACATTGCTTGCTATTTCATGCACGAGAATGGAGAAAAAACATGTCTATGAAACAGAAAAAAATGTGTTCGACTTTGAATGGTTGGTTCTGTGTTTCGTTAATGTTTGTGACGGGTCTGTCTGCCTGCGCCTACAAGGTTCCGGTGTTGCGGATAAAGGCCGCGAAAATGGACGTGGCGGGTGTTCGTAAAATAGGAATCATGGTGACGGAAACACTCTCATCCGAATCTAACAAAAATGTCCGGGAATTTGCTTCAAAAATTCAAGAAGCGCTTCAGATGAAACGTTTTTTTAGTGAAGTTCATCTGTTGGGCAATGGCACTTTGCATAAACAGATGGACGCTATTTTGGATGTTCATCCACAGAAGATGCAGGTTTCTGTTCAAAGCGGCATAGAAAAGCAGATTGTGGAGGAAGAAACAGGCAAAAAAATCATCGAGAACTATACTGAAAATGGGCAACAAAAAACACGCGAGGTTCCGGAAAAAATCAGAAAAATTTATGATGTCCCTTATGTTGAAAAAGAGACGGAAATTTCTCTGACTGTCGATTTTATTCCTTCAAAAAAGGGAAATTCCTCAAGAAGTATTACGTTGAAGAATTCTACGGAAACAAGGGCTTTGGGGATGGAGCAGATTCATTCAATCCCATCGGATGAGGTTTTGTTGAACTCCGCCTCAAATCCCCTTGTAACACAGCTTCTCGGAGATCTTATCCCGCAAATTGTTGCTGAAAAAATCAAATTGGCCACAAATCCGGATTGTGTGCGTGGTCTGCAAAAAGTGAAGCAGGGAGACTGGAAGGGAGCTTTGGAAAGTTGGCAGGCAGTGGCCGCTTCCAATCCCGCCAATCATGCCGCTTATTACAATATCGGTGTAGCCTTCGAGGCGCTGAAAAATTATTCCGCTTCAATATTAGCTTATCAGAAAGCGGTATCTCTTTCGGACCGTAAACAATACAAAAAGGCTGTGCTTCGTCTGAAAGATGTTATCAAAGAAAATGAACGGCTTAAAAATCAGCTAGAAGGCAGGCACTTGTGAAATTATACGGACTCTTATCATTCTCGATATTGTTGTTCGTTTCCACAAATATTTTGGCGTATCAGCGTGATGATGAGGTTCTTCTTAAACAGCAAAAACCTCATTTAAAATGGATGCGTCCAACAACAATTATTGAGAATCTTCAATGGGATATTCAATTAAAGAACGCTTTTTACGATGCTTATCTTTTGCAATTTAGGGATAAAAAAATCGGTGTGGATGTGGCCAAAGATAGGGCTTTGATAGCACGGCTAAACAAGGTGTTTCGGCGTTTGCAACCCAATTCTCTCATGGCAGATTTGCCGATGGAAGTGCATTTAGTGGACGATCCTTATGTCAATGCTGTTTGTTTTCCGGGGGGCGGAATTATTTTTTTCAAGGGGATTTTTGACCGGAAAGAAGGTTTGATTGATGCCAATGACGAGGATGAGATTGCCGCGGTGATGGCGCATGAAATGTCCCATGCGACTTTGCGCCATGGATATAAACAAATGAAAAATGCGCGGAGCGCCGTTATGGTCGGAGAAATTGTGGCGGCGGGTCTGGGCGGAAGTATGGGGGAAACTTGGGGAGGACTCTTTCAGCTCGCTTATTATCCAACTTTGGGTCTCTACATGTTGCAATATTCCCGTTCCGATGAAGCCCATGCGGATCTTGAAGGGTTGTATACCATGATGAAGGCCGGCTTTAACCCGGAGAAAATGGTTGCCATTTGGAAAAGAGCGGCGGAGAAAAATGGAAAATCAAAACACAGCATTTTTGACAGCCATCCATCCAATGGTGAACGTGTCAAAGCACTAACCGGGCATCTGGAGCAGATTCAAATGCATCAAGGGGGGGAAGGCAAATGAAAATCAGGCCACATTTGCTTTTATTGCTATTTCCACTTTTATTCGGTTGCGCCACTTTTGGTGTCTCGACGGGCACAAAGAACAGCTCCATGGATTTTTCCAAAGAAACCCTTCGCGACTCTGACATCAGCAGTTACGTCAACCAAATTACCCGGACCCTGGCTAAAAAAGAATCCAAAGAGAAGCTGGGGTTTTCGTCCATCAACGTAGATGTCTTAAAGACGAGTCGCATCCAAGGCATGTCTTTTTTTGACAGCCCTTCCATCGGTATCACTCGTGGCATGCTGAATGTTCTTGGGAACGAGGCGGAACTGGCGTGTTTGATTGGTCACGAGATCGGGCACAAAGTCCTCCATCGCCACCGGCAAAATTATGAACCTCGCAATAAGCTCGAGAAAATTTTTATTCCGGAGGATATAGCGAGAGCCAAGTGGAACCAAAGACAAGAGCAAGAGGCCGATGAATATGGAGCCGATCTGTGTCAAAAAGTCGGATACAATCCCTACGCTTTCCTTGATTTCATGGAGAGAATGGCTCGTTTTCAAAAGAGTGACTTTTTTTCTGCTATCAACGAACTAAGCGCTACTCACAAAGATTTTAGAAATCGCGCAAAGCATTTGGAACGGGTTATAAATTATCGTTCAATGAGCGCGTGCTCACCGCCGCAGGCCTATTGGCAGGGAGTGGAAAGGCTTGGCGGGAGGTGGCGCAGGGCTTTGAAACAACGCTCAAAGATGCGGCACTCATAAACAAGGTGGGACGTAGAACGGTAGCGGATGCGAATTATGCGCTAAGGCAAGCGGAGGAGATTGGGGAAGGAGCGCGACGGTGGGAGCGGCTGAGTGCAGATGAATTGAACGTCCGCCACGTTGCAAGAGGATACGAACCACCTTATAAACCAGGGACAAGAGTGATTTACAGAGAGGCAAAGGGAGAGGAAAAATATTTTAGGGTTCACCTTGATGATAATCAAAGTCAAAGAAAGGAATGGTTGATGAAGGAGGACCCCCGGAAATTTTCCAGAAAGGGATTGAAAGAGCGTTACTCACTTTCGGATAAATATCTGGAGGGCGGTGTATTTGTTTCTGAGGTCATTGTTAAAGAGGGAACGCCAATGAGAGTCAGTATTGCTGGCCGTAATAACTTTGGTCCAGGCGGAGGGATTCAGTGGGAAATTTTAGGAGGAAAGGAATGGCTTGAGAAAGCAACATTCAGTGAGGTGGGGAAACTATGACGAAAAAGCTATATTACGAGATAAAAGGGGAGGAACTTTTTAGAGATGGTCTCCGGATTTGTTTTGCTTACCGGCTTATTGAAAAAATTGTTGTGCTATCCGATGAGATTTATGTGTTTGAAGTACCTGGAGAAAAGGGTCCTTCCCGCAAGGTTTATTGTTTGAATCTCGAGGGGAAAGAGAAATGGATACTAATGGATGCTTCTCTGGAAGCAATCGCAGGGAATGCCGCTGTAATGACACCAGAGATTGTGTATGGGGAGCAACCGCCGGAGCTCACAGTGAGAGTGGTGAATGATTTGAATGTATTTTGCAAGGGGAGGTGTATTTTTACGGCTGTAAAATTGGTAGAATGGTTGATGTATTTGGATCAAAGGATTTATATATTGACTACTGAATATGGGACGGGACGAAATGTTTATTGTGTGTCTGAGGAGGGGAATTTATTGTGGCAAATTCCCCCCGCTGTGGGTCCTGTGGATCCCTCAGGACATAGTTTCTATACTTCCCTTTTCTGTCTTAGGGGTGAACCTTGGGCAGGGACATTTTCTGGTTTTGATTCTCGTTTGGATCCAAAGACAGGCAAAATTGTGGAGGAGATTTTTACCAAGTAGTCTGATGGTTCTTTGAAAAACAAGTGATTAAACCACTGCAGGCCTATTGGCAGGAAGTGGAAAGGCTTGGCGGGAGGTGGTCAATGGCATTGATTTGATCCTGAAGGATGCAAT
>JACRBV010000075.1 GCA_016213065.1 Deltaproteobacteria bacterium | reverse complement strand
TGCCAATCGGGTCGGTATTGCTCACCGAAAAATGTTGCCGGTCCGATCCCATTTCAGATGTAGACTATAAAAATCTTATCGGAGCTATTGAAGCCGTTTTAAAAAACCATCGTACTATCGTACCATCGTACCATCGTACCATGATCGCCACCGCAGGAACCGCAACAACACTGGCAGGCATCAAAATGAAAATGAAAGTTTACAAACACCAAGAAGTGCACGGATCCAAAATTTCATTGGATGATTTAAAAAAAATCATCGCCGAACTCAAATCCAAAACCATCGAAGAGAGAAAAAAAATTCCGGGACTGGAACCGGGCCGCGCCGATGTCATCTTGGCAGGTTCACTATTGCTAGAAAAAATCACAGAACATCTTGGCATTCAAGAAATCACAGTAAGCGACCGCGGTGTACGATGGGGCGTGGTGTATGAACGCCTCTCCGCTTTCACTTGATTTCAATAATCCTTGAGATGCCCCTTCCAAAAACCTCCGGGTGATACATTTCAAAAGCACCGGCACCAATCGCCTGAAATTTTCCGGGTGTCGCCGCCCGCACGACATGCCTGAAATGATAAACACCGACGGGAACATGGTCTGCCGCCCAAAAAACGCGGTCGTCTTGCGTTTCCTGATGGGCAAAAACCCAAGGGTAAAAATAAAGGGATTCCAGCTCGATGCGCTGTCTTTCCTCCACCGATTTTTCGGAAGAATCCGCCTCTTCAAGTATTTGCAGGGCCTCACGATTGGTACCCGCCAGATTGGAATCCACGGGCTCCAAACCGGCCGGCAATAAATCCTCAACAATCAATTGATGGCGCATTGCCGGCACCATGACGGTGACGGAACTCTTGTAATTTTGTCCCAGCTGAAATTGGATTAGAGGTTTTTTCTCCTTCAAATCATCAAGGGCGTAAAACTCGCGGTGAACCACTACTCCTTCTTCGCGTGTCGGCAGATATTTTGGAGACAGATAGTATTTGAGTTCTTCCTCATAATAGAGACGGCCGTCTCCTCTTTTAGAGAGAGTCAACGGGATGGGCTGTGTTTTTTCCATCCAATCTTGTATCGGCAGTGTTTTTTCAAAAGATTGCCAGCGTGTTTTGTCATCAAAAACCGATTCCAGAATGGAAATGCCGCCCAGATCCGCTTTTGCCGTAAAATGGGATTCAAGCTCATGAGTGTTCTTGACATAAGCAAGCAAGGCATCGAGGGCCCAGCTGGAAGCGTGGGTTGTTTCCCACAACGCGCTTTTCTGGGCGTGGGCCAAATAGCGAACCGTTTGTGAAATAAGTGGGTGTTTTGGCTCAATCTCGATCAAGGCTTTCAAGAGGATGCTGTTCTGGCATGGGAGAATGCAAATAAACCGGTCTTCATAGTTTTCCCATGAGACACCGCGCGGCGTGAAATGGATGTCGGCCTCCAGACTATGCTGGATTGTCTTCAACACCTTTTCAGAACCATGGCTTCTGGTTTCGAGCATCCAGAGAAAGGCGCGATCCGCAATTTGCCAGTGTTTTTTGTCTTTCAAAAAATCCTGATACAAAACCTCCACGGCCTGGGGATCAGGAGAAAATCCCAGCTCGGAAAGAACCCACTGGTGAAAAGCGCGCTGGGGCGCAAAAAGAAGATAATTTTGGAAGGGATCCTCGTCTCTTTTTGTTTCCAGAAAACGCTTTGCTCCTCTGGCGATAATTTTTTCATCCACCGCATAGCCAAACTGTTTCGCCTTGGCCAAAACATAAAGAATGTAGTCTGTCAGATAAGGATATTCCTCCTGGCTTTCAGGCCAAAATCGAAAGCCTCCGCTCCAAGATTGAAAATTGTAAAGTTTGGCCAAGCCGCCCTGAATGGCCTTTTCCAGATCGCTTTGCGGCGGGAGTTTTTCTTTCAGGGCATTTTCCTTGGCCAAATCACTTATCAGGAGATTGGCCACCAATTGAGAGGCTGTCTGTTCGGCGCAACCGTAAGGATAATGAACGAGGGCATCCAATCCTTTAGTCAAATTTCCAAGGAGGGTAGCCTGCAGGTTGATCCGAATATATCCCTTTTGCGGAATGATTTCTTTCGGAAGGGTAAGGGCTTCCGTTTGCATGTCGTCCGTAAAACCGGCGTTGGCAACCACCTCCGGCGCCGAACGATCTTTAACCGGCAGGCTTTGCTCGACAAAATCAATCACATCTTCTTTGTCCTTTCGAATTTGAAACGAAAAGACCGCTTGTCCTTCCTCTTTTCCGATGACATCAAAGGGAACGGCTGTGTCTGATTTTGGTTTCAGCTTTATATTTTTTGTAATGGGTCCTGCGGAAGAAAGACCGGCAGATCCCTTCACGTCAATAAACAGTTCCCCGCCGGCCGGTTCCGAAGAAGGATTTTCCACAATGACAGAGGGGTGGGCGATGTCCTCCACGGCCAGAAAGCGCGGCAGGGCCGGCCTCAAAAAGAAAGGCATCGTTGCCATGAGCGATGTGAAACCGGAACCAACGCGCGTGTCTTCCGTTGCCGCCAGTCCTTCCACAACCCATGTCGTCAGATTATCCGGCAGTTCAAAAGCAACAACAGCCTCTCCTTGTTCGTTGGTGACCACATCTGGATTAAAATAGGCGGTATCCAGAAATCGGGAGCGTTTTTTTGCAAGCTCTTTGGAAGGTCCGCCATCGCCTGCCTTAAAGCGCGTCATATTATCGGCGGTCTGCACGCCAAGGGTGCGCGGGTAATAAAATTTCTTAACCATATCCGGGCTATGATAATCAATGAGTCTCAGAATGGATTCATCTACAACCGACAAAATGACATGGGACGGCAGAGGCTGATTTTTATAATCGGTCGTTTTAACGACAACCGTCACTTTTTCCTTGGGATGATAGACAGTTTTGTCCGTCGTCAGGCTGACGTTCACCTTTTTTTGTTCGGGGGCAATTTTTAATTCCGTATAACCGGCTTTGAAATAAGGAACACCCGTTTGACCGGACTTGACCAAAAGAATCCCGACATAGATGTTGGGTAGAAAATCTTCGCGGACGGGAATTTTGAGGACTTCTCCGTTGCTCTCCAAATCCAAAATTTGATAATCCAAAATATCGCCACGCTCGAAGGTCAAAAGGGCGCGGGTGCCGGCAACGGGTGATTTGATAAGAATGTTGGCTGTTTCCCCGACGGCATAGGTTTCCTTGTCCGGCACAAGATCAATCCGATTTTTGGACGGGGAATTCCACGCCGTCAGCGATTGGCTCCCCACCCATGTGTCTGCGGAAGACCGGATTTTATTCCTCTTTCCGTCCGTAGCCTCGGCGGCAATCCAGTAATTGCCGCCTTCTTGCGGCGTAAATGTCACAAGACCTTTGCCTTCCGCAGACGTTTGAATTGTCTGGACGGATTCAACGGTATCTACGGGTTCATAAACCATGCCGAATGTTGTATCCGGCTGTTGTTTTTTGATAGCATTCCAAACGCGGCGGATGATTTTGACAGACACGGTTTTGTTTTTGGCGGGTTTTCCTTTCCAATCCAGCGTAACCAAATCGGCTTCGCCAGGCGATTTGGCCTGATACACAAAGGCCTTTGGCTTGATGCCGATGTAAAACTCGCCTTGATGCACCACCGCATCGGCATAGACAGAAATCTCCTGTTGAGAAGTTTCGGAAGCGTGAACCCCCACGGTGATTAACTGAGAGACAGGATATCTGGAAATGTTTGGCGCGTATCGGATCAAAAATTCACCGGCTTCGGTGCTTTTCCCTTTTTGTTCCTTGAAATACTGTCGGTTTTCTTCCCGCAAGGATTTGCCCGCTTTTCTCGCTGTTTCTTTTCCCTTATTGGAATCAGTCTGGGAGCTGGATTCGGAAAAATATTCCTCAGTACCAGAGGCCAATTCCTCTCCTTCATAATCCGAATAAATTTCTTCCTCTCCCTCCGGAAAATTGTAAGAGCGATAAAGTGTGCGGTAATCGGCAAAATTATAGCCGGGGTAGTTCTGTGGACTGAAAATATAGCTCTGAGTCGTGAGATCCCATGTTATTTTTGCCTCTTTCAAGGGAGCGCCAAAAAAATATTGGCCCTGCACTTTTGCTTCGATCGACTTGGAATTGAGATACTCCTTTTCATCTGTCTCCACCTTCAGCTTGAAGTCGGGTTTGCGATAGCTGGCAATCGTAAAAATTTTTGTGAAAATCTGCTGTTTTCCCGGAAGCAGAATGGACAGGCGGTAGTTTCCCCGTGGGATGGTGTTATCCCCAAGTTGAAAATTTCCCTGAATCATGCCAGCAGGGGAAATTTTCGCGGTTTGTTCCGTGACGGTTTCCCCTCTCGGATTATTTACATACCATTTTAACTCCTCCGTATTTTCAGGGAGAAAATACCGGCCCTCGCGGGCCTTTCGGATGACGGCGGAAAAGTGAACTTCCTGCCCGGGCCGATAGAGAGAACGGTCTGTTTTGATATAGGCAAAATAATTGTCCCGCGAGTAGAGAGGAGAAAAGTTAAGGGAAAATTGGTAAGGGGAGATGCCATCGTTATCGTCTTTTGAAACAAAGGAGAAGGCGCCTTCTTCCTGATAAAGGGCCAGCCATCTGCCGGAACCGGGATTCGCCATTTCCGTTTTAAATAAAGCAATTCCCTGCTGGTTGGTCACGGTTTGGGAAACGTATTGATAGGGCTTGTCCCATTTTGGGCTAAAATACAGGGCAACCGTTTTTCCTTGAAGCGGCTGTGTTGTTTCCAGATCGGTGAGCCACACAAGCGTTTGATCCAATCCGTTTTTCATTCTCATCGCCGTTCGGGACAAAATAACCATTTTCTTAAACTGCGGAGGTAGTTCTTCGGGGTATGACGCTGGGACATTGGGTTTGCGTTCCCCCTCAACCCAGACGGCATAGAGACCTTGTTTTTTAAATTCAGGCCCGAAGAGTTCCCCAAGACTTATTTTGACTCTCTCCGCCTTGTCATATTCTCCCTTAAGTTGAAGGACGGTTTTTTTTGCCGAACCAAAATCCACTTTGCTTACCGAATCATTTTGAATCCACTTTTCAAAAGAAACAGGAATGGCGCTGATTTTGAGAGCGCTTAAATTAGAGGCATTCATCAAAAGAACGGCTTCTTTTTTCTGGTCATGAAATTCAAGACCATTCACGCCGACTGGATTGAGTTCTGCCGGGGCATGATCGGTCCTCCATCCTTCTACTTCCTGTTGAAGTTGTTCCACGGACAAACTGCGGCCGTAGCGGTCCTTGATCGGTTTGGAAAATTGGAAGCGGTATTCGGCATAGTAATGGAAGGAAATATCTTCTGTGCAGAAACCTTGCTTCCAATTTTCATCTTTTTTGTTTCCGGATGCGTAGCTGATTTCGTCCGTGAAAAACAAATCAGGTTTTTTAATTTCTTCAATGACTTGTCCGGTTGCCCTGTCGGCAACCACAATTTGGACGCTTTCCTCAACGCTTTTTTGATTGAGGGGACTGGTGGTGTTGATACATTTATTGGGTTTTTCTAAAATTTCGTCCTCTTTATTTTCTTCTTTGGAAGCCATCTCAAAGACGCCAATGGTGTGAATCGTGGAACCTTGTTCCTCTTGTGTTGTCTGCTCCCCTTCTTTTCCACGAAGACCTTTGGCAATTTTCAGCTCGTAGTTTTTCCCGAATTCCAGCTTGTCCGCGGCGGACGCATAAACCGTTTTGCCGTCTTTTTCCCAGCGAAATTTCAGATCCGTCCCCTCAAGGGAAATACCCGCCTCCACCGACCTTTGGTCCATCGGCTGGTCAAAAGAGACATCAATCTCGCCCGGCTGAACCGGATCCATTGTGAAAGTTTCTTTCAATTTTAGAAGGTGGGGAGCGGGAGTGAAAAATTCAAAACTTTTTTCCTCAGAAAGGGTAGATCCGTCAAGGGCTTTGAGATATTGGGGAATCACAACAGTAAATTTTGTTGCAAGAGGGAGCCGTTCCCTTGGTTTAAAAATAAAAGCGGAGGTGCCGAGCCAGTGAAAATTCCCTTTTATTTCAGGAAAAATTTTCAGTGGAATTTCGGTTTTCGCGTTTTCATCAAGGGTCGTTAAAGGAACCATGGGGCGATCCAGCATAATGGTAATTCCCTCAATGACGGGAGACACGTCGTCTCCCTGTGGGGAGGCAAACACAATATTTAGAGGACCCGCCTTTAGGGGTGGGCGATAAGCCGTGAGCGTTTTCCAGCGGTAAACAGAATAACCGCCGATAGCCGCCGCAAGAATGAGCAGTACCAAAAAGAACTTTATTTTTTTTCGTTGTTTCATTTTACCTCTCCTCCCATGGCTTATTGAACGTCAAAGGGAATTTTTTCCCTGTTTCTATTTTCGATTTTAACCGTTAATCGATGTTTGCCCTCAGCAACAGGATAGAAAAATTTATGAGAGAGACCCATCGTCGTCTGAATTTTTTTGCCGTCAAGATACCAATCTGTCTTTTTGGGCATCCCGTTTTCCGGCGAAGAGAGAAATCTCAACTCGAACGGAATTTTTTGATGCTCTCTTGAAAGGGAAGGCTCCCTTTCAAAAACGTCATAGGGTCTTGGCGAAACGACCAAAAATCCTCCGGAAGGAGCGGGCTTGGACACTGCATTTTTTATAAAATCCGCCTCTTCCAGAAATATTTCTTCTTTCAGAATTTGGCAGGGAGCATCGAAACAAATCTGTTTTTCCGTAATCCCCTTGGGTTTTTTAAAAGCCACCACAGGGCGGCCCGCATACAACACTTCCATAACATCATGCCAAATGGGAGCCGCCGTGGAAACGCCGGTGAGTCCGGGCAAAGCACCGTTGTCGGGTCTTCCGACCCAAACTCCGACCACAAACTCAGGCGTGTAGCCAACGGTCCATTTGTCCCTGTAGGAATGCGACGTTCCCGTCTTGACGGCGGCGCTCTGACTTGAAAGTTCCAAGGCACTTGTTTCCCCAAAGGCCTTTCGGCGTGCCTCTTTGTCCGACAAGATGGAAGTGACGAGATAAGCCAGCGGCGCCGATCGCTCCCCCGCAACAGGCACAGCCTGCGGAAGCGGATCAGGAGTAAATCTCCATGGAAGGAAAGCACCCCCCCGAGCCAGCGCCGCATAGGCATTGGTAAGATCGATCAAGCGGACAGCGCCACCGCCCAGCGTCAAGGCGAGTCCATAGTATTCAGCGGGCTGGTCAAAAGAATGAAGCCCGAATTTTTTGAGCACTTCCATATAGTTTTCAAGTCCAACATAATTGAGGGCCAGCACGGCAGGGACATTGAGCGAATTGGCGAGGGCCTCTCTGGCACTGACCCAGCCGTGATAGCGCCGGTCAAAGTTTTGTGGTGTGTAGGGAATGCCTTTTGCCGTAAGAAAATGATGCGGTTCATCCGGAATGGCAAGAGCCGGATCCCAGCCCTTCTCAAACGCGGCGAAATAAGTAAAGGGTTTCAGGGCGGAGCCAGGGTGCCTGAGTGCCATGGCGCCATTGACCTGCCCTCCATGGGGCGACCAAAAATGACGGGAACCGACCATCGCAAGACAGTCCCCGTTTTTGACGTCCAACACGACCACGGCACCCGAGACATAAGAATTGTTGGGAATTTTTTCCTCCAAGCGACGGTCCAATATCTCTTGAACTTTTTTCTGAAGCCCCATGTCCAGCGTTGTTCGAATCTCGGCTCCGGGAGGCGGATGGAGCCGGTGAAGAACCTCACGAACAAAATGGGGAGCTGTTTCTTCTTCCGATTGAAAAGGATAAAGGGCAACCGGTGTTTTGAAAGGCCTTCGCAAAGGATTCAAAAAAGTTGGCGCTTTAGGAAGGCTCACAAGGAGTTTTTGTTCTTCCTTCGAGAGTTCCCAGACATGTTTTGAAAAATAGCGCCAGCTTGCCGTTTCAATACCATAGGCGTTATTTCCATAAAAAATGATGTTAAGATAACGCTCCAAAATCCAGTCTTTGGAATAATGCCATTCTAAAAAGAGAGTCAGCAATCCTTCCCTGATTTTTTGGCGGAATGTCCTTGGTGCCTGTTTTTCAGAAGCCTGGGCCAGAAGATTTCTCGACAATTGCTGTGTGATGGTGGAGCCTCCTTGCGCCCATTTTCCTTTCAGAAGATTGACGAGAGCGGCTCTCACAATCGAAGGCGGCCAGAAACCGAGGTGGTGATAGAAATACCTGTCTTCTGTAAGAATCGCCGCCTCCTGCAAAGTTTTGGGAATTTTGGAAAGGGGGACAAACGTCTGGAATCCGCGGTCGGGAAGGGAAATTTCCCAGATCAGAGAGCCATTGCGGTCAAAAATTTTCGTGTCTTGAACAGGAATCTCGGCAATCATCCGGCTGAAATCCCGATCCATCTTTAAAAGGAAGGGGGTAAAGGCGAGCCCAAAACAAACACCAAAAAGCAAAGTTCCAAAAAAAATTTTAAGAAAGGGAGGCATGGAATTTGTTCAGCATGCCTTTTTCTATATGGTGCTACTCTGTGCCGCAAGCGAAAAAACCAAGCGGCATTTTCAAAGGATTTGCGTTACCCCGCCTGAGGTGATAGGAGAAGAAAAAATGGAAGCGAGCGAATCCCCCATCAAACGAAACATCCTGATTACCCTCGTGATGATCACCATCTCGGTGATCCTGTGCACACTGGGGTTTAGCACGGCTAATCAGCCGATTGATAGCATTGCCGTGGTCTGGCCGAGAGCTATTCTGCAAGCTGTTGGAACAATTTTGTTTGGGGGATGGGGAATTGTAGCGACAATTTTTGCCGGAATGATCACAAATGCCATTAACGTAGGAACGGCTCATGCGATTTTGGGTTATTCAATTCCAAATTTTCTACAATCTTTCATTCCTGCTTTTTATTACAGAAGAATATTGCGAAAAAGTGATGGTGAAATAAAAATGCTATCTTTTAAATCTTATCTTATTTTTGCGGCTATCGTGCCCAACTTGCTTGGCGCCTTGTTTGGAACTTTTATCCTGCATTCAACTAGAGAAGCCGACCTATGGTTTTCTATTAGCCGTTGGTTAATAGCCAACATTCCTATTACCCTTGTTCTTGGATGGCCTCTTTTGTTTTTTTTGGGTCCCACCATGGCGGAAGAAAGGTTACTCATTAAGGGATGGTGGAAATGAAGCAAAAAATGAAATTGTTTCCCGCCGTTCTAACCTTATTTCTTGTGCTAGGCGTAGGACCAACTCTGCTCATCGCACTTTTTGCCGTTCCTTATCATTCACAACTTGGCACATATAGACTTGTTGTCAGTGTTTTGCTGGTTCTGTCCGTTGTTTCTACATTATGTTTGGCAGGATTGGTGACTCGTCTTCTCAAACAGCCGATAAATCAGTTGTTGGAGGCTCAAAAACAAGTTCGCCACGGCAATCTCTCGTATCGTCTCCCCGCCAAAGGGAATCCGGAACTCAATCTTCTTTTCGGCGGATTTAACAAAATGGCGGAAGGAG